>JACQVC010000130.1 GCA_016209995.1 Gemmatimonadota bacterium | reverse complement strand
GGGGTTCTGCTGCCGGGCCTGGGCGCTGTGGCCACCACGTTTGTCGGAGGCGTCGAGCTGATCCGGCGAGGCCTGGCCCGGCCGATCGGAAGCCTGACCCAGATGAACACGATCCGTCTAGGCAAGCGCACGGAGAAGCGCACGCCCAGGATCCGCGACTTCGTGCCGCTCGCGGGTCTCGAGCAGCTCGAGTTCGCGGCCTGGGATCCGATTCCGGACGATGGGTACGTGAGCGCGGTCAAGGCGGGGGTGCTCGAGGCTGCGCACCTGGAGCCGATTGCTGACTTTCTGCGCTCGGTCGTCCCCATGCCGGCCGTTTTCGATCGCAACTACGTGAAGCGCCTCGATGGTCCGAACGTGAAACGGGGCGCGAAGAAACGGGATCTGGCCGAACAGCTGCGCGAGGACATCCGCCGCTTCAAGAAGGAGCGGGGCGTGAGCCGCCTGGTGATGGTCTGGTGCGGATCGACAGAGGTCTTCCTCGAGCCGGCTGCGGCGCACCAGAGCATCGCGGCGTTCGAGAAGGCAATGGACTGCAATGATCCGACGATCGCGCCCAGCATGCTATATGCGTGGGCCGCCATCGAGGAGGGCGTCCCTTTCGCGAATGGCGCGCCGAACCTGACGGTCGATGTGCCGGCGCTGCGCGATTTGGCACGCGACCGTGGGGTGCCCATCGCCGGCAAGGACTTCAAGACGGGACAGACGCTTCTCAAGACGATCCTCGCGCCGGGGCTCAAGGCGAGGATGTTGGGAGTCCAGGGCTGGTTCAGCACGAACATCCTGGGGAATCGCGACGGCGAGGTACTGGATGATCCGGCCAGCTTCAAGACGAAGGAGGAGTCGAAGCTGGGAGTCCTCGAGTACATCCTCCAGCCGGACCTGTACCCGGAGCTGTACGGTAACGTCTTCCACAAGGTGCGCATCAACTACTACCCACCGCGCGGTGACAACAAGGAGGGCTGGGACAACCTGGATATCTTCGGGTGGCTCGGCTACCCGATGCAGATCTGAGTCGAGTTCCTGTGCCGTGATTCGATCCTGGCCGCGCCGATCGTTCTCGACCTCGTGCTGCTCATGGACCTGGCCCAGCGCGCCGGGATGAAGGGCATCCAGGAGTGGTTGTCGTTCTACTTCAAGAGTCCGATGGTGGCGCCGGGCCTGTATCCGGAGCACGATCTGTTCATCCAGCAATGGAAGCTCAAAAATACGCTCCGCTGGCTGGGTGGCGAGGAGCCGATCACGCATCTGGGCATCGAGTACTACGACTGAACTGGGTTGGCGGGTGAGCGGACGTTTCATCGTCATCGAGGGGGTGGAGGGGGCAGGGAAGACCACGCAGGTCGCGCGGCTCACCCGCTGGATGGGCGAGCGGGGAATCGCCCACCTGAGCGGGCGGGAGCCGGGCGGCACCAAGCTGGGCGAGCGGATTCGGGACATCCTGCTGAGTGGGGCGGACGGTGCGGTTCCGGACCGAACGGAATTGCTGCTGATGCTGGCTGCGCGTACGGTCTTCGTCGAGCAGATCGTGCGGCCGGCGCTCGAGCGGGGGCTCGTCGTGATCTCGGATCGCTACGACCTGTCGACCCTGGCCTACCAGGCGTTCGGGCGTGGCCTGGACCTCGCCGAGGTCCGCCGCCTGAACGCGTTCGCGACCGGTGGGCTGCGCGCCGACCTGAGCTGCGTCCTGGACGTAGATGTGGACGAGGGACTGGCCCGTGGCGCCGCGGCAGGACGGTCACCGGACCGGATCGAAGCCACTGGCCGTGCCTTTCTCGCGCGCGTGCGCGACGCATACTTGAGGCTGGCCGAAAACGATGACGCCGTCGTGATCGTGGATGGTCGGGGCTCGCCCGCGGACGTGCAGAATCGTATCGTTCAAATACTCGTCGATCGCTTTCCCGAAACCTTCGGCGCGTCGGCGGGTTAGGATTGCCATTGTGACGCCGTTCGTCAGAACGGCGCAAATACGGGTTCGGGAGGTTACATGAGGATCAAACGCTCGGTTCTGGCCCCCGTCGCGGTCGTGAGCCTGGCTATGCTCACCGGTGGCTGGCTGCTCCAGCGCGGAGTACGGCAGGAGCAGAACGTGTACCTGCAGGTTCGGCTGCTGCAGGAGGTGGTGAGCCATATCGCGGACAAGTACGTCAGGGAGATCCCGGCGACGCAGCTGTACCATGATGCCATCGACGGGGTCATCAGCGGGCTGGATGATCCGAATACCACCTTCCTTACTGCGGAGGAGTGGGAGAACCTGCGCATCCGCACCGAAGGTGAGTATGCGGGGCTGGGCATCGAGATCGGAGTGCGGAATAGGTGGGTCACGGTGATCACGCCACTCCCCGGCACGCCGGCGGAGCGGGCCGGCCTGCGCGCGGGTGACCGTATCATCGAGGTCGCGGGTCAGTCGACCGAGGGTTGGAACGTGGACCAGGCGGCACGCGCGATCCGCGGGCCGCGAGGATCGCCCATCGAGATCAAGGTGCTGCGTCCGGGCGTGGACGAGCCGATCCCGTTCCGGATGGTGCGCGAGCAGGTCCAGGTACACTCGGTTCCCTTCCATCTGGAGGTGTCCGACGGGATCGGCTACGTCCCGCTGCGCGCGTTCAGCGAGTCGTCCGTCGAGGAGGTGAGAGACGCGTTGACCGCCCTGCGCAACGAGGGGGCAACTGGGCTCGTGCTGGACCTGCGCTACAATCCGGGCGGGCTGCTGGAGAGCGGCGTCGCGATCGCCGACCTCTTCCTCCCGCGCAACGTGCCCGTGGTCGAAACGCGCGGTCGCGTCGCGAATTCGAACCAGGTCCTGAACTCGAGGGGCGGTGAGACGTACTCCGGTCGGCCGCTCGTGGTGCTCGTCAATGACTTCAGCGCCAGCGCCTCCGAGATTGTGGCCGGCGCGCTGCAGGACCACGACCGCGCGCTCGTCGTGGGTACCCCTACGTTCGGAAAGGGATCAGTCCAGACGCTCTTCCCGCTGTCGGGCGGCAATGTGCTCAAGCTGACGACGGGCCTCTGGTACACTCCATCCGGACGCTCGATTCAAAAGGACGCTGGGAGCGAACCGGACCCGAGCGAGGTGGATGAAGTCGCAGGTCTCGGCGCGGGGACGCGCAGCGTGACGGGCGAGCTCGTGCAGCGGCCGGACAGCACGAGCCGCCAAGCGTTCCAGACCAGGGGTGGCCGCACGGTCTACGGAGGCGGCGGGATCACGCCGGATCTGGTCATCTATCCGGACACGCTCACCCAGGCCGAGCAGCGCTCGTTCCGCGAACTGGTACGAAGCTCTGTGTTCGGGGAGACGCTGTTCAACTTCGCGGTTCGCCACGTACGCGAGAACCCGAACATCACGACCGATTTCCGCGTGACGGACGCCGTGCGCCGGCAGTTCTTCACTGCGCTGCGCGAGGCGGGGGCGACCATCGAGTGGGACGTCGTCTCGCAGGCCGGACGCTTCCTCGACTATCAGCTCGAGACCGAGATGGCGGCCCAGAAATGGGGGCCGGAGCAAGAGTTCCGTCATGGCATGCGCTATGACCGTCCGCTCCAGGAGGCCATCGATCTGCTGCGCCAGGCCAGCTCGCCGTCCGAGCTGTTTACGGCAGCAGGCCGGCGGAACGGCCAGCGTCCCGGAGGGAACGGCGGCAGAAACTAGCGGCGCGGCCCGATCTTTTCCGCGCTGAACCCTTTCCCCACGCAAACGTAGGTTTGGGTGGGGACCGCGATTCGAGCAGGTCGCCGAAACGTTTGCGGCGGCCTGCTCAGTTGTTTCGGGTGCTCATTGAGACATGGAAGAATCAGGGATCAAACAGCAGAGATCAGACATCGAGGAATCAGTAGTTCGAGATCACCGGCTCTAACACCCTATGACTGCATTCGTCGATCGCGTCGTTATCCACGTCGCCGGCGGTACCGGCGGCTCCGGCGCCGAAGCCTTTCGGCGCGAGAAGTTCGTGCCCCTGGGCGGCCCGTCTGGTGGAGACGGCGGCCGGGGCGGCGACGTCATCCTGGAGGTGGACCCCCAGCTCGCTACGCTGCTGGACTACAGCTACCGCACGCATCATCACGCGGAGCGAGGCCGCCACGGCGAGGGCTCGAACAAGACGGGCCGCAGCGGCGAGGACCTGATCCTGCGGGTGCCGGCCGGCACGGTAGTGCGGGATGCGGACACGGGTGAGCGTCTGGGCGAGCTGATCAAGGCGGGGCAGAGACTGACGGTGGCTCGCGGCGGTCGGGGTGGGCGAGGCAATGCGGCGTTCGCCACGCCGACGCACCAGGCGCCGCGCGAATGGGAGCCGGGCGAGCCCGGCCAGGAGCGTCGCATCGAGCTCGAGCTGAAACTGATTGCGGATGTGGGACTGGTGGGCGAGCCGAACGCGGGGAAATCGACGCTGCTGGCCGCGATCTCGGCGGCCCGTCCCAAGATCGCGGATTACCCGTTCACGACGACGTCGCCGAACCTGGGCGTGGTACCGCTGTCCGAGCACCGCTCGTTCGTGGTCGCGGACATACCGGGGATCATCGAGGGGGCGCACGCAGGCAAAGGGCTCGGACTGCAGTTTCTGCGCCACATCGAGCGAACGCGTTCGCTTGCCCTCCTCATCCCGGTCGATTCGCCGGATCCTCAGCTCGAGTATGAGCGGCTGCGGAAGGAGCTGACCAGCTACTCTGTCGCCTTGGCTGCCAAGCCTCACTGTGTAGTCATCACCAAAATGGATTTGTTGGGTGCGCCTGAGCCGGGATCTCCAGGCAAAACGCCGTTTGCGCGGGGTGAAGGGCTCGAGACGCCGGACGCCTGGGGAACCTTTGCGATCTCTGCGGTCTCGGGGCTCGGCCTGCGCGAGCTGGTCGAGGCACTATGGGAGCATACCCAGGCTGCGATCGAGGCGGAGCGGGCCGCGGCGGGCACCGGGCTGGAGGAGGAGGAGTGGGAGATCGCCTGAGCGTTCGAGCTAGCGACGACGAGCTGCGAGCAGTCCTTCACCTCTCGCTGCTGCCCGGCATCGGTGATCGGAAGCTGGCGGAGCTGCGGGAGTGCTTCGGGTCAGCTCGCGCCGCGCTGGACGCTGAGGCCGAAGCGTTCGTGCGTGTGGCGGGCCGGGCGGCGCTGGCGGCGAGGAGTTCGCCGGCCGTGCGTCAGCGGGTAGCCCAGACCCTTACGGCCATCGAACAAGAAGGGCTCATCGCCCGGGTAGCAGGCGGTCCCGGGTATCCCGCTGGGCTCCACGAACTGAGTGACCCACCGCAGGTCCTTTTCGTGCGCGGGGACGAAGAGGTGACGCAGCGGGTGTGCGTGGCCATCGTGGGCTCGCGCAAGGCCACGGAGTACGGACTCCGTTGCGCGACCGCCATCGCTTCGACGCTGGCAGCCCATGGCGTC
>JACQVC010000137.1 GCA_016209995.1 Gemmatimonadota bacterium | reverse complement strand
GGCCCCGACGTACTCGCTGCCCCGATCGCTGTGGAAGACTAGGTCGCGGCGTGGACGACGCCGGCGTAGCGCAGCATCGAGCACCTGGCGCGTCAGGCGCGTATCACGCCGCCGCCCCAACCTCCAGGCCAGCACCCGGCGCGAGCACTGATCCAGCACCACTGCCAGGAAGCGCCACCGACCACTGCCCAGCGGCAGGTACGTGATGTCCCCCACCCACACCCGATTCGGCCGCCGAGCCGCCCTTGCCGCCAGCCGGTTGGGATGCTGATCAAAGAAGCGATGCAGCGCCGGGTTCGCCCGGTAGACTCGCGCCACCCGGGCCCTCAGACCGGCTGCCCGCATCAGCCGCTCTACCCGCCGCCGGCTCACCCGCCAGCCCTCGCCGATCAGCTCCCGATGGATCCGCGGACTGCCGTAGCGGCCGCGGTGGGTGCTGAAGATCGCCGCGATCCGCTGGCCCAGCTTCCGGTCCTGCTCAACATGAGCGCCCTCGGGCCGGCCCCGCCAGGCGTAGTAACCCGCCCGCGTCACCCCGTACAGCGCGCAGAGCCGCCTCAGCGCGTGAGCTTCGCGCTGCGTCTCGAGGAAGCCGAAGATGTCGGCCTTGGAGCGGAACAGAACCGGATGGCTTTTTTTAGGAGCTCGTGCTCCTCCTGGAGCAAGGCGTGCGCCCGCTCCAGCTCCTGCAGCCGCCGAATCTCACGCACCGGCGCCAGCCGCAGCTCCCGTATCCGGCCCCGCAGCTGCCCCTCGCGCACCTGCTTGCGCCACTTCGACAGCATGAACGGATGAATCTCCAACGCCGCCGCCACTGCCTGCACCTGCAGTCCCGGCTGCTGACTCAACCGCACCGCGCTCAGCTTAAACTCCAGGCTGTAGCGCTGCACCTTCCTCGGCCCAGCTCGTGGCACGGACCACCCCCCTCTGGTTAGACGAGAATGTCTACAAAACTGAGGGAGGTTCCCTCGCCAGCTCCATGCACTTGTTAGGCGCCATCCTTACGCCGCCGCTGGGCTAGCGAGCGCTAGGGGCGGGGTTGTTACTGTTCCAGATATCACGCGAGATCCTCCAGGACCCGTCAGGCTGGCGCCGCCAGATCAGCATGTACTTCGTTACGTCGCTGACCGCGGCACCACCGGCCTTGGGCTGGAACGTGCCGTGGAAGGTTCCCCGCGTGAACGCCCAGTCTCCCACTACTACGACCTCATCCCGAACCGAGGTGCCCTCGGTGAACGTGACCTGGTCGACCATCCTCTGGGACCAGGCGCGGACTGCCTCCAGCCCGACCGCCGCAGGTTCGTTGGGTGGGAGCAACACGGCATCTGCGGTAAGCGGCGCCACCATCTGATCCACGTTGCCGGCCTTGATTGAGGCAGTCCATTCCTGATTCGTGCGGGTGATTGCCTGAACGTCTTCCTGCGTTGACGCTGGCGGCCGCTGAGCGCACGCGAGCGTCGCAGCGAGGCCGATGGTTGAGACAACACGCTTGAACGTGGACATCTGACCTCCCGGTGATGGCGCCTAACGACATGGGCTTAACCTGCGTGCGAGCCGGCGGCAACATGCCTGGCGCAGCCCGCACCGTAAACTGCCCGGCGAGCACGACAGGTTCAAGCCCGAGTTAGACGGCATTCCAAGCCGCTCAAGCGGGGGCTTCCCCGGCCTCAGCGAGTACCTGCGTCTGCGACCCATAAGGGAAGAAGTCGGGCAAGAAACTCCTAAGCCTGCTGCCATCGTGGTAGTGATAGGCCAGAGGGAGAAGGTCGTGGGGAAGCGGGCACAAGGCGTTCGGGTTGTGGAACAGTGACGGTCCTTGACCCCAGGTTTCCGGAGGCGAATCCGGGTGTCCGACTACATACCGAAACACTAGAGGCTCGGCAGCGTTCGGCGAGTGGTCGTAGCACGTACCTGTCCGGATCATGAGGATCTTGCTCGGGTCGCCATAGCCCATGAGGAAGCCCATGCGATTGAACTTGGTGATGGTGCCGGAGTTCGCAAAAATGACGGCGCTGATGTGCTCGACGTTGGGGAGGTCGAAGAAAGCTGAGGGGATCTCTTTCGCGCCGTGCGCGTGCTTGTCGACAGGGATCTCCTCTATTTGCAGGACGCCTTCGTCGTTGAAGTACCACTTGCCGCGGATGCCGTAGAGATACTGCCAGAGACTGGCCTCGGAGTGGTAGAGCGATCCTGGTTCGTGGAAGTCCTCAATCGCCAGGATTACAGGCTTGCCGGTGACGTGGGGGAGTTCCCAGTACCTCTTCTGGAGTTTTGAGTAGAGAGCGCTGCCAAGACGGATGGGGTACTCATGCTCCATCTGATGCCGAAGTTCCTGTGGTGAGCGCTTGGTGGGAGCGGTGGGCGCGAGTGGGCCTCCGCCCGGTGGGTTGGCAGTAGTTGCCTCAATGATTAGCCCCTGGCCGCGGTAGGTGAGTACAAAATCCGGAGCGGAGTGCGTCCAGTCGAAACTGGCGCCCATGTCCTGAAAGAGGGCGAAAAGGAACAGTTCCCACGTGCGCTGATCGAAGCCGGTAGTCTGGAACTGCTCGACGAAGTTGCCATCGCGATCAACAAAGGAGGCGAAGAGCCGACGGATGAGCTGACGTGCGGGTTCGTGGCCGCTGTACTCGATTAGCGATCGAAAGCCCGGATGAAGGCGGTCGTAGCTGACAACAGGGGTGAGTATGTCCGTCACGGGAGCATCTACTCCAACACGGAATGCCGTCTAACGGAGTGGAAATGAGCTGCGGGCCGCGGCGCCCGCAACCGAGAGGCACTGCCCGGGAGCCGAGGCGCCGCGGACCGTCAGCTCCATTTCCGGGTTAGACGGCGGCATCCGAGTGCAGCAGTGCATCCGGGAACCACGCCTGCCGGCCCGGCGACACGTGCTGGTGGAAGAGGCGAAGGCGCCGGGCCACGATATCGTAGTCTCGAGTGCTCCACCTCGTCTTCCGGGCATCACGTTTGTAGCTGATGTGAGCGATGTGCGTGTGAAGCGCTTGTCGGCGCCGGGCCTCTCCCGCGGTCAGCGGCGTGAGGGCTTTGTTCCAAGCTGCCACGTCCTTGACGTACCATTCGGCCCGGACCGTGTCCGGGTGCTTCAGGCTCATACGTGTGGGATGGAAGAACTCAATCAGGTTCCTGAGATGGATGCCCCACGATTCAAGAACTGCACGGTAGACTGGCTCCTGGATGCCGTCGACGAGGATTCGCGCCGTGGTATGCAGCATGGCCATCTCGTAGTTGGCGTGCCTGGCTCCTTTTCGAAGGTGATGTCGAGATGGCATCTTGGATTCGCCGCCGTCTAACGTGATCGGCTTGAGCTGCGCCGCGGCCGCCCGCTACAATGCGGCGACCGCACGGAACCGTCAAGAGCGGTACACACAGATCGGACCGGCCGCGGCGACAGCTCCAAGCCGTTGTTAGGCGCCGCCGGTACTGGCGGTCGTGCTCGGGGGCGGCTGCGGCGCGCGAGGTGGCATTGAAGCTGTGCGGGCTTGCGTGGCACCAACGTGGGCTTTGGCACGAGATGACTTCCGTCGGCGACGGACGCGAACGGGGCCGACTTGTTCCCTAGCCTCGGTCGAAAGCATCTCGTGCAAAGCCTTGGCGAGATCCTCGGTGTCTATCAGGAGCCCGGTCCCGCGGCGCAGCTCTCTGCGGATTAGGCGGAGCACGGTGTCTTGGAAGAGCGCTTTGCCAATGGAATCTGGCCCGAGGGCCGCGGTCTTTTCCCAGAAGGTGTCGAGCTCACCCTTGGCGACGGCCT
>JACQVC010000017.1 GCA_016209995.1 Gemmatimonadota bacterium | reverse complement strand
GATCCTGGGGTTCGTGGTCGCCGTGTTGATCGTGCTCCAGGGCGGCGCCGGGGGCTGAGGGGGGTTAGAGGCTCAGGGGCGGAGAGGCGCTAGCGATGCCCCTCGACGTGCTGGTGGGCGTCCTCGATCAAAGCGCCCACGCCGAGGCTGCGGACATTCTGACGCGCGCGCGTGCGCAGGCCGAGCGTCTGCGCGCCGAGGCGGACGAACAAGTCCGGTCCAGGCGGGAAGCTCATCTCAGCGAGCGAACGGCGAGCCTGCGCGCCGAGATGGAGGCCAAGCTCGCGGAGTTACGCCGAGCGGCCAGAAAGGAGGTGCTCGAGGCACGAGCTCGCTTCCTGGACGAGTTGTTCGACCTGGCGCACGCGCGGCTCGAGGGCGCAGCGCAGTGCGAGTCCTACGGTCGCACGCTCGCAGAGCGAGTCCGTGAGGCGGCGACGTATCTGCCGGCCTCAACGGGTACAGTACGCTGTTTGCCCGCCGTAGCCCCCGCGTTGCGGACGCTGCTGGCGGAACGGCCTGGCCTGCGTCTGGAGGAGGATGCTTCGCTGGGACCGGGCTTCGTGCTCGCGGCGGGCGACGGCGCGATCGAGGTCGATGGCACCCTCCGGACTCTGCTCGAGCGTCTACGCGCGCAGTTGTCTATCGAAGTCGTGCGTTGGATCGAGGAGGAGGCGTGTACTGGGGCGACCTGAACGCGCGGGCTCGCGGGCTCAGCAGCCGGCTGCTCGGGCGCGCTCGGCTTGAGGAACTGCTAGGCGGCCCGGATGCGAGTCTGCTGGCTCGCGACGTGGCGGAGATCGTCGGACCGGCCGGCGAAACGCGAGGCGCTGGCGCGCCGGGCGCCGCGGCGCTCGCTGAAGCGATCCGCGCCAGGGCCGGCCGTCGCCTCAGCGTGCTCGAGCTGTGGGCCGGATCGCGCTCACGCGCGCTTTGCGTGTTGCTGGAGGACGAAGATCGGCGCAGCCTGCGCGCGCTCTTACGCGGTGCGGTCGCCGATGCGCCGGCAGCCGCGAGACTGAGGGGAACGATGCCGACGCCACGGCTGCCGGAGCGCATGCTGCGCGATCTGGCGGCCGCGCCGACGGCGGCCGCCCTGGTGGCTCTGTTGGTCTCGGAAGAGCACCCCTACGGTTGGCCACTGCTTCCGCTCGCCGCTGGCATGCGTCCCGATCTATTCCGTATCGAGCTGGCGCTGGACCACACCTTTGCCGCTCGTGCGCTCGCGGGCGCGCGGGCCGGCGGGCGCGCACTGCTCGCGCACGTGCGCACGATCGTCGACCTCGACAACGCGTTCACCGCACTCCTGCTGCGCGGGCCGGTCGCCGACGTGGAGCCCGACGAATGCTTCCTGCCCGGCGGCGCGCGGCTCGGCCGCGACCGCTTCGTGATGGCGACGTCAGCGGAGGACGACGCGGAGGCTGGACGCGTGCTCGCGGCGGCTTTCGCGGGCACCGGCTATGCATCGCTCTTCAGAGAGGTCGGAGATCAGGGAGCGATCGGAGATCGAGCTCCGCGCCTCACGTCGCTCGTCGGCTGGCCCGAACGCCTCGAGGACGCGGCCCTGAGCGTGCAGATCTCGGAGGCGTTGAGGATGGCGCGCCGGGATCCGTTGGGCCCGGCCCCGCTCATCGCCTACATGCTGCGCCTGCGCGCCGAGGTGCGTGATCTGCGGCGCATCGTGTGGGGCTTTGCCCTGGGCGCGCCGAGCAGCACGGTGGCAGCTGGGTTGGTGACGGACCGCTGATTCTCTGGAGCCGGGAGCTCGACAGCATGCCGTATCGTGTAATCGCCGTTTGCAGGCCCGCAATCGCGTTGGCGCCCGCGCTGGCCGGCATCCCTCATCTCGTGGCCTCGTCGCCCGCGCAAGCCGCGGAGCGCATCGCCGAGGTGGCGGCGCAGCCGGACGTCGGCGTCGTGTTCGTGGACGAGGATCTGCACGAGAGGCTCGACGAGACCGAGTTGGGCCGCGAGCTGAATCGCCGGCTGGCACGCCAGGCGCTGCCGATGATCGTGGCGTTTCCGGGTCCGACCTGGGCGCCCGCGCCCGAGCGGCCGGAGGAGTACGTCGCCGAGCTGCTCAGGCAGGCGATCGGGTATCGCGTGCGCATCCGGTGAGCTGCTAACCAGGAGCGGAGCAGGGACGTGAGCCGAGCGGGCAGCGTGAGCGAAGCAGCGGCGGCCGTGGCGACTCGCGGCGGTGAGCTCACCTCCCCGCGGCTCGTGCGCGTGGCGGGTGCGCTCGCGACCGCGCGGCCGATGCCCGCCGCCGCGCTCTACCAGCTGGTGCACGTGGGAGCCCGGCGGCTGCTGGGCGAGGTCGTGCGAGTCCAGGGCGACACGGCGACAATCCAGGTTTACGAGGACACGACCGGGCTGTGGACGGGCGAGCCGGTAACGGCCACGGGCGGGCCGCTACGGCTCGAGCTGGGGCCCGGGCTGCTGGGCTCGGTGCTCGATGGCGTCGGGCGCCCGCTGGCTCGCATCGCGGAGGCGACGGGTGATTTCATCGCGCCCGGCGCGGTCGCGCCGACGCTCGACCCGCAGCGGCGGTGGACGTTCGAGCCGACCATCCAGGTAGGGGCCACGGTTTCCGCAGGCGATGTGCTCGGACGAGTTCAGGAATCGCCGGGGCTCGAGCATCGCGTGCTCGTCCCGCCGGATACGCGCGGCGTGATTACGCGGATCGAGGCGGGCGACTTCCGCGTGAGCGACGCCGTTGCGCATCTCGAGGACGGCACGGCATTGGCGCTCTCCCAGCGCTGGCCCGTGCGGCTGGCGCGACCGGCCGCACGCCGGCTTCCCGCCGAGACGCCGTTCGTCACGGGGCAGAGGGTGCTGGACTTTTTGTTCCCCGTCGCGGAGGGCGGCAGTGTGGCCGTGCCCGGCGGATTCGGGACCGGCAAGACCGTGATCGAGCAGACGCTCGCGAAGTACGCCTGGGCCGACGTGATCGTGTTCATCGGTTGTGGCGAGCGCGGAAACGAGATGGCCGAGGTGCTGACCGAATTTCCGCAGCTGCGCGATCCGCGCACAGGCCGTTCGCTGCTGGATCGCACCGTGCTGGTGGTGAATACGTCGAACATGCCAGTGGCCGCGCGCGAGTCATCGGTCTACGTGGGGATGACGATTGCGGAGTACTACCGCGACATGGGCTATCGCGTTGCGTTGATGGCGGACTCGCTGTCGCGGTGGGCGGAAGCGCTGCGCGAGGTGAGCGCCCGGCTCCAGGAGATGCCCGGCGAGGAGGGCTATCCGACGTATCTGGCGAACCGCCTGGCCAGCTTCTACGAGCGGGCGGGCCGCGTCCAGGCGCTCGGCCGGCCCCAGCGTACCGGCGCGCTCACGGTGATCGGCGCTGTCTCACCGCCTGGCGGTGACTTCTCGGAGCCGGTGACGCAGGCGGCGTTGCGTGTGGCTGGCGCGCTGTGGGCGCTCGACCCCGAGCTGGCGCGACAGAGGCACTTCCCGGCCGTCGATTGGCGCCTGAGCTATTCACTGCACGCGGACGCCACCGAGCCGTGGTTCCGCGAGCACGGCGGTGAGGCGTGGCCCGAGGTCCGGCGCGGGGCGCTCGAGCTACTCGAGCGCGAGGCCGAGCTGCGGGAGATCGCCGGCCTCGTGGGCGCCGAAGCGCTCCAGGACCCGGAGCGGCTGCTCCTGGACGTCGCGCGCGACTTGCGCGAGGTCGTCCTCGCGCAGAGCGCGTTCGCGCCCAACGACGCGTTCTCGACCGTGACCAAGACCTACCTGCTCGCGCAACTGTCCATGAGCACGTACCAGAGCGCGGCGCGCGCTCTCGCGGCAGGCATTTCCCTCGACACCTTGAACCTCGCCCGCGTGCGCCGCGCACTCGTCGCGCTCAAGACGGCGGCGCCCGAGGAATGGGACGCCGGCGTTGCGGAGGCACGCGCCGCAGTGGGGGAGCTGACGCCGTGAAGGCTATCGCTCGCGGAACGCGATGTGCCTCAGCGCACTGGATCGCGCCGGCGCCCGCACGCGGGTGGGCGGGACGATGATGCCGCTCCCTCGCGTTCACCCGGGCGCGGCGGCCGCGGCGGGTCCGCTCGTGTTCCTGCGGGCGAGCCGCAAGGTCGCGCTGGGCGAGTGGGTCATCCTCCGCGCGCCGGGTCAGGCGCCTCGCCGCGGTCAGGTCGTGGATGCCGCCGAGGATATGACCGTCATCCAGGTCCTGGAGGAAACGGCGGGGCTGGCGCCCACGCTCACTGAGCTGACGCTGACCGGGGAGGTGCCGGCCGTGACCGTGGGGCGAGAGCTGCTGGGCCGCGCGTTCGACGGCCTGGGGCGCCCGCTCGACGGCTTGCCCGACCCTGTGGGAGACGCGCTGGCGCCGCTGACCGGCCGGGCCATGAATCCGTCGCGCCGCGTCTCACCGTACGCGTTCATCGAGACGGGCCTGTCGGCGATCGATGGGCTCAACACGCTGGTGCGCGGGCAAAAGCTGCCGCTCTTCTCCGGACCGGGACTGCCCGGCCTCGAGATCGCCGCCCAGATCGTCGAGGGCGCGAGGGCGCCCAGGGGTGAGCCGTTTGCCGTGATCTTCGTCGGGCTGGGGATCACGGCGCGCGAGCGCGATGCGTTCGTGCGCAGACTCGAGGCGAGCGGCGCCATGGAGCGCACGATCCTCTACCTCAACGAGGCCCGCGATCCCACCATTGAGCGGCTGCTCGCCCCGCGCGTCGCGCTCACGGCGGCCGAGCACCTGGCGTTCGAGCACGCAACGCACGTGCTCGTCGTCATGGCCGACCTGACGCATTACTGCGAGGCGCTACGCGAGATCGGCGCCGCCCGCGAGGAGATCCCCGGCCGCCGCGGCTATCCGGGTTACATGTACACGGACCTCGCGGCGATCCTCGAGCGCGCGGGAGTCCTCGCCGGTCGCGAGGGATCGGTGACGCAGATTCCCGTGCTCACCATGCCGGACGACGACATCACGCACCCGATCCCGGATCTCACGGGTTACATTGCCGAAGGGCAGCTCGTGCTGAGTCGCGAGCTGCACCGCCGCGGGCTCTTCCCGCCGCTCGATGTGCTGCCATCGCTGTCGCGCCTCATGAACGCGGGGATCGGCGCCGGGAAGACGGTGCCCGAGCACCGGGAGTGGGCCGACCAGCTCTACGCGCTCTATGCGCGCGGCCGTGAGGCCCGGCTGATGGCGGCCATCGTCGGCGAAGGCGGCCTCCACGATGCGGACCGCCGTGCTCTGGGCTTCGCGGAGCGGTTCGAGAAGGAGTTCGTCGCGCAGGGCCGGGACGGCCGCGCGCTGGCCCAGACGATCGAGAGCGGTTGGCGGCTCCTCGAATCCATGCCGCGCGATGATCTCGTGCGCATTCGCGAAGCCACCTGGAAAGCTCGGCGCGCGGCTGCGGGCGCGACGGTTCGCGCAGGAGGGCGCGCATGACCCGCGGTGGCGCTACCCGTATGCGGCTCCTGCGCGCGCGCCGGCGGCTCGCCGTGGTCGAGCGCGGCGTCGAGTTGCTGCGGCGCAAGCGCGAGGCGCTGGCGGAAGAGCTGTTCCGGCTGGCTCGTCCGGCCGTCGACGCCCGCGCCCGCATCACGGAAGCCGCGGAGCGCGCCTATCCGGCGCTGCTCCGTGGGCTCGCGCTCCATGGTGAGGCGGGGCTCGCAGTATTGGCGTGGCCGGAACGCCTGGTCGCGCTCGACATCGAGACTCGCCGCATATGGGGCACGACGGTGGCCGAGATCGTGCGGCGCGGGCCGCTCGTGCGCACACTCACAGGCAGGGGCACCTCGCCCGCCGGAACCGGACCGGCCGCGGCCTCGGCGCAGAACGAGCTCGAACGGATGCTCGAGCTGACCCTCGACGCTGCGCCGCGCGAGACCATGATCCGCCGCCTGGGCGACGCGCTGTCACGAACCTCGCGGCAGATCCACGCCCTGGAAGACCGCGTCGCTCCCGAGCTGCGCGCCGAGGTCGCCACCGTGCGCCGTACCCTCGAGGAGCGCGAGCGCGACGAGCATGCGCGGCTGAAGAGGCTGAAGAGCAAAGGGTTAGACGAGACCATCAACATGTGCTGACCGTCGGCCCGCCAGAATGGCGGCAGCCACCAGCTCAGGCTGGCGGAAAAAACTCGTGCGGTCCGTCCCAATCTGAGAGTCGCTTGAATGTCGGGCTATACCGATGACGCGATCGCGCATCACGGCGTTCTGGACCCCGGGGCCGCGTTCATGGAGAAGCCCATCACAGTGGACGCGTTGCTCACGAAATCGCGTGAGTTTCTGGACTAGTCTGACTGCCGCACAGCAGCGTTCGACTCCCGCTCGCTGACACGCCGGGTCCTTCGGGTGCGGGGGTTCGGCGGTGACAGAGCGATGATGCGCCGCCGCGACCGTGCGCACGCCTGATAAGCGTGAGGTCGGTGGTTCGAGTCCACCCAGGCCCACCTACGGCGAGCCCTGGTGGCCAGCTCGGCCCTCCGAGAACGGCAGGGCGCGACTACTTCTTCATGCGCCGGCGCCTTGGCGAATTCCGGCGCTGTTGGGGTTCTCCCGCCTCAAAGTCCAGCTCGACTGGCTTACCGTTGTATTTGCGGCTCGCCAGGTAGTTACGGAACCAATCGGCTGTCGTGAGCCAGACGCCGCCCTTCTTCTCCGCACGGAGGCGTCCTGCATTGACTTGCGTGCGGAGCGTGTCCGGGGACAGCCCCACACTCTCGGCGGCTTCCTGGAGCGAAAGCCACACGCTGGTACCGCTGACTCTCCGCAGGAACTCCTTGTCATAGCGGTGGCTGGCGCCAAGGATCTCCATCGCTAGAGGAGTGTCCTCGTTATCCAGGTCCAGGAAAACACCCTCAACAACCTCTTTGGTCCCCTTGTATCGCCT
>JACQVC010000173.1 GCA_016209995.1 Gemmatimonadota bacterium | reverse complement strand
GTTTGCACCCGCCGCCGAGGGGAGCGCGAACGCGGTGCATGCCGCGACCATCGCTTCGACGCGGGAGTTAGGCCGCTACCGTCTCGTCGCGATGCAGCAGCAGACCTTGGCCAGGCCAGGGCCGCCAGGCGAACTGCCGCTTGTACTCAGCCGAGAGGCTCATGGGGGTCCGCTTCTATCAGCACGTACGGAGGAGATGCCGGAACCTTGACACTCATCGGTCGCATGGGCAAATAGGCGAGGATGACAGGCCGTGACGCTGCGCGGCAGAAGCAGGAGGAGCAGAATGATCTGCAAGACGGCGGAATACAAGGTACGAGCCGGCGAGCTGGGGCCAGTGACGGCGGCGATTGCGGAGTTTCTCGACGCGATCCAGCGACACGAGCCTGCAACGCTCTACGAGGCCTTTCAGCGCCCGGACGGGGTGTCCTTCGTTCACTTTATGGTCTTTCCCGATCAAGCGTCCGAGCAGCGCCATCGCGGGGCCCCGTATACGCAGCGCTTCGTGGAGGCGCTCTATCCGAGGTGCGGGTCGCCGCCTGTTTTCACGGACGTGAAGACGATGCGGGCTCAGGAATCCTGAGCGGACGTCGTCGCGCTCGCGCGCCGGGCGGGCTCGCGGAACCGGTAGAGAACGGCCCCGACCACCAGCGCGATGGCGCCCGCGATCAGGTTCCGCGTCTCCGCGCTCGAGAGCAGCACCAGCGAGACGACCAGCGCGGCCACCGGAATGGTCGCGCCGCCCGGGAGTCGATAGGCCACGGCGCGATCACGGAAGCGCCGCCGCAACACGGGCACGGCTGCCGCCGTGCCGAGGTACGTGGCCATTCTCGCGATCACCGACAGCATGGCGAGCTGCACGAACGAGCCCGAGAGCGCGAGCGCTAGCGCGATGGTCGACTGCGTGATGATCGCGGCCGCGGGCGTGCGGTACCTCGTGTGCACGCGTGCGAGCGCGCGGGGGCCGAAGCCATCCTGAGCGATCGCGAAAAGGTAGCGGGGCCCGATCAGCGTGGTATTCCCGACGTTGCCCTCGATCGAGATCATCGCGCCCAACGTCATGATCAGCGCGCCCGCTCCACCGAGGAAGAGCCGAGCCGCTTCCGCGAGCGGCGTCTGCGACTCCGCGACGCCGGGCAGCGTGCCCACGGCCACCAGCTGCACGCCCGTATAGAGCAGCGTGATGATCAGGATCATGGTCAGCAGCGCGAACGGCACGTCACGCTGCGGATTGCGGTACTCGCCGGCCGCGGCCGGCGTATTCTCGAAGCCGGCATACGCGAACAGCAGCAGCAACGCCGCCTCGCCCAGCGCCCCCTCGCGGGGCGCGTCGAACCCGCTCACCAGCGACCAGTCTACGAAGAAGATCCCAACGGCGATGAAAAGCACCAGCGGCAGCGTTTTGATGATCACGAGCGCGACGGCCGTGCGCGCGCCCGCCTTTACGCCCACGACATTGATCCACGTCAGCAGGATGAGCGGCACGGTGATGACGACCGCTCGGGTCCAGCCGGTCGCCGCGGCCGGCCACAGGAACGCGGTCGCGAGCGCAAAGCCGGCCGACAGCGAGGCTACGGACGCGACACGCGCGAGCCAGGTCATCCAGCCGACCTCGAAGCCGACGAAGGCTCCGAACGCTTCGCGCGTGTAGAGGTAGCCGGCGCCCGGCTCAGCGAAGTAGCTGGACGCTTCGGCGAAGCACAGCACGAGCAGCGCGACGGCGAAGCCGGCCACCACGACGGCCCAGATGCTGGTCGCACCGAGCAGCGCTGCGGCCGCGGAGGGCAGCAGGTAGACGCCGCTGCCGACTACGTCATTGACAGCCAGCCCGACGATCTCCCAGCGGGAGACCGCGCGCACCAGGGTGGGTCCGGACGGTTGGGAAGCGTTCACCTTCGAGCCTCGAGCGGGAGGGACGCGGGTGTGGTGAGCCGCGGCTCGCACGGCACGAATGTCGTGCGAGCGCGAACGTGGTGTCAAATGCGGGAGCGGCTGAGCCGCCACAGCGGCCGCTCACCCTCGAATCCCTTGATCGTCGCGCGCAGCGTTTCCTGTACAATGCCGCCGCCCTCGACGAGAGCCGCCACCTCCGGGTCATGGCGCACCTCGCCGCTGACCACGAGACCGCCGGTTGCGGCGAGGTCGCCGAGTCGCGCGGCCAGGTTGACCGTCGAGCCAAAGTAGTCGAGCCGTTCGTTCAGGTTGACGGCCAGACAGGGCCCGTAGTGAATCCCCGCCTTGAGGCACAGGGGCTGCTGGCCCGCCGATGCGCTCGCGAGTGCGTCCTGCGCCCGCAGCACCGCGCGGACGGCGCCGACCGCGCGGGGGAAGACGGCCATGACCGCATCGCCTATCGTCTTCACAATGGCGCCGCCTTCCGGCACGATCGCATCGCGCAGCACATCGAAGTGATCGCGTACGCGCCCGAACGCGGGCGCATCGCCGATTTCCCGGTACAGACGGGTCGAGCCCCGCAGGTCCGTGAAGAGCACAGCCAGGCTGCCAACGGAAATGCTCTCGGACGGGCGCAGCACCTCGCTGGCGAAGAGATCGCGAAAGCACTGGAGCGCCGTGACCTCGGCCGCAGTGGCCGCGTCGTCGGTCCACGCCATTCGCTCGATGACGAAGAGCTGGTCGCTGTCCGTGGCGTTCTCCAGTCGCAGAGCCGGTCGGGTCGAGATCTCCGCCTCGTCTGCGTCTGCGGCTTGCGTCCAGCCGTCCGGCTCGGCACGCAGCGCGATCTCCTGGCGCCCTCCGTCGCTGGCGTGCAGGTAGCGACCGCCGGCCAGGGCGGCGGTGCGCAGCCGGTGGCGCCCCTCCTCGAGCACGGGCTCGACGGTGCGTCGCTCGCCCGGGGCGAGACGCTGCTGGACCACGATGTGCGGCGTGACCTGCGGTCCACCCACGCAGTACTCCGCGACCTCGATGGGGCGGATGGCATCGCCAGGCCGGAACGTCAGCTCCACGAAGCGATCGAAGTTCGCCGTGAAATCGATGTTGCAGCTCTCGCAGTGCACGTCCTTCTGGAGGTCGCGCAGCGAATCGGTCGTGCGGTGCGGGCCGCGGCACAGCGGGCAGACGATCTCCCAGCGGAAGGTGAGCAGGCCGGCACGAGTGGCGTGCAGGAACAACTCGAGGGCCTGGCGGCGACTGACTCCCCAGCGGCGGGCGAGCTCGTAGGGTCGCATGCGCGCGAGCGTGATCTCATCGGCATGCTCGAGCAGATCGATGAGCCGGTCGGTGAG
>JACQVC010000135.1 GCA_016209995.1 Gemmatimonadota bacterium | reverse complement strand
TGAACGTCAACGCGAAATAGCCGTAGACCACGGTCGGGATGCCCGCCAGGATCTCCAGAGTCGGCTTGAGGAATCCGCGCAGCCGGGCGGACGCGTATTCGCTCAGGAAGATGGCGGTCAGCAGCCCGATCGGCAGCGAAACGACGGCTGCGCCTCCCGCGACGAGGAAAGAGCCTGTAAGCAGGGGCAAGATCCCGAAATGCTTCTCCTGGAACAGCGGCGTCCAGCGGGTGTCCGTGAGGAATTCGACAAGTGAAACCTCACGGAAGAAGCCGATCGTTTCTTCGATCAGCACTACAACGATCCCGGCGGTCACGGCCACCGAAAGCGCGGCGCAAGCGAAGAGCGCCGCCGCGATCACGCGCTCCTGGAGATGCCGCGCCCGCTTGCCGTGGAGCACCACGGCTCCACGGACGCTCGCTCCCCCTGCGTCCGTTACTCGTGACGCGTTCATCCGCTCACCGGCTCATCCGCTCATCCGCACACCCCGCTACATTCCGCTCGGCGAGGCGCCCAGCACCTGCTGCAGACTGGCCTGGTAGCTCTCGGCATCCAGCGCCGTGTATCCGGTCGCAGGAACGAGCGTGCCCGCGTTCTCGAGGTAGAACTCAACGAAGGCACGAACCTCCGGTCGCTCGACCGCGGATTTCTTCACGTAAATGAAGAGCGGCCGTGAGAGCGGCGCATAGGTCCCGTCCTCGATGGTCTGCTCCGATGGCAGCACGCACCCCTGCCCGCTATCGACACCCACGAGCTTGAGCCGGTCGGTGTTCTCCGCGTAGTACGCGTAGCCGAAGTAGCCGAGAGAGTACGGGTCGCCGGCCACACCCTGAACGAGCACGTTGTCGTCCTCGCTGGCCTGATAATCCGAGCGACTCGCGCGCGCCTCGCCGACGATGACCTCGGTGAAGTAATCGAAGGTGCCGGAATCGGTGCCGGGTCCATACAAGCGGACCTCCTCGGCGGGCCATTCGCTCCGCACATCGCGCCACGTACGCACGCGGCTGTTGGGCTCCCAGATCCGCTTCAGCTCCTCGACGGTGAGGCACGCCACGAACCGGTTGGCTGGATTCACGATGACGGAAAGGCCATCCCATGCGACGGGCACCTCGACGAACTCGATGCTCGCCTGCGCGCAACGCTCGCGTTCCTGATCCGTGATTGGCCGCGAGGCGTTCGAGATGTCGGTCTCGCCCGCGCAGAAACGCGAGAAGCCGCCGCCCGTGCCCGAGAGCCCCACGGTGACCCGGATCTGCGGGTTGGCGGTCTGGAACTCCTCCGCTACGGCTTCGGTCACGGGGAACACGGTGCTCGACCCGTCCGCTTGCACGGTGCCCGTCGGCTCAGCGCCGCCGGAGCCCTCGCCACAGGCTACCGGTACGAAGGCAAGAATCAGTGCCCCCAGTCGGGGTCCCCACGCCAACGAACGTTGGCGTGGGGTAAGGAGCCATTGGCCGACCGGCCATCTCGCGATTCTTATCATTACTCTCACACCTCCTCGAGGTTGTCCAGAACAGGAGCGAGCCGTGCAGCGGGCAGCGTGAACCGGATCGTCGTGCCCCGTCCCAGCTCGCTTTCGGCGCTCACGGTGCCGCCCATCGTCTCGACCAGATGACGCACAATGGAAAGCCCCAGCCCCGTGCCGCCCTCCGCGCGCGAGCGCGAAGGATCCACGCGATAGAAGCGCTCGAAGATGCGAGGCAGCGCCGCAGACGGGATGCCGCTGCCGGTGTCGGAGACCTGGACCTCGATGGTCTCGCCGCGGCGCGTCGTGGCGACCCGGATCTCGCCGCCCGCCGGCGTGTGCCGTAGCGCGTTATCGAACAGGTTGCTAAGGATCTGTTCCAGCGCCGCGAGATCAGCGAGCGCGGGAGCCGGTCCGGGGACCGAGAAGCGGACCCCCTTCTCCCGCGCGCGGGGCTCTACGTTCAGCCACACCTCGCGCGCGACCTGCGCCACCTCCACCTCGACGAACGCGGGGCGCCAGGCGCCCGACTCCAGGCGGGAAAGCTCGAGCAGATCGTCCACGAGGTGCTGAAGCCGCACGGCGTTCGAGTGGATCGACTCGAGAAACTGCCGGCGCAGCTCGGATGGCGGCTCGCCCTCCAGCAACGTCTCCGCGTATCCGCGCATGGAGGTGAGCGGCGTCTTCAGCTCGTGCGATGCGTTGGCCACGAAGTCCCGCCGCACGCGCTCCAGTCTCCGCAGCTCCGTGGTATCCAGGAGCGTGATCACGGCGCCGCCGGTGTCGAGCGGCCGAGCGGCCACGAGGAGCGCTCGCCCCTCGAAGGTGATCTCGCGAGCCTCGGAACCCGCCTGGGGCGCCGCCTCGAGCATGGCGCGCAGCTCGGGCTGGCGCACCAAAGCCCCGACGGGGAGACCGGCCGGGTCGGCCGGGAGCCGGAGGATCTGCGCGGCGGCGCGGTTCACTCGCGCCACCCGTCCATCGGCGGTGAGCGCGACCACGCCCTCCGCCATGCAGTCGATGAGGGCCTGCATCTCGTCGCGCTCGTGGGACAGCTCGCCGAGCCTCGCCTCGAGCTCCTCGGCCAAGCGGTTGAACGCGATTGCCAGGTCGTCGAGCTCGGACACCTCGACATCCATGGGCGCCCGCTGCGAGAAGTCGCCCGCCGCGAGCGAGCGAGCCCGCTCCCCGAGCCGGCCCACGGGGCGCATCATCATGCGACTCAGTACATAAGAGACGGCCAGGGCCAGAAGGAGGGTGAGCACACCGGCTGCGAGAACCGCACGCTGCGCTCGACCGACTGTCGCATCGATCTCTTCGAGCGGAGCCGCGATTCGCAGCACGATGGCTGTGCCGTTAACGGCCATGGCGTGCGCGGCATACAGCGCCGGGTAGCCTACCGGGCCGCCTTCGCTCTCGGCGAACCCCGTGCCGCCCAGCAAGGCCGTCTGGAAGTCGGTCTGACCCGCCTGGTTTTCGAGCTCGCTCAAACGCTCGGCTGGAAGGTCCGAGTCGCCCAGCACTCTGCCGTCCGGAGCGATGATCGTGACCCGGAACCCGATACGCCGAGTGATGGCGCGGGCGAGGGCATCGTAGTCCCTCGACCCGGCGGTCCGTAGGGCCTCCTCGGCCAGCGCCAGCTGGCGCTCGAGCTCGGCACGATAGAGGTCCACAAGCTCCCGGCGCAGACCCGTCTGTGCGACCAGCGCCACGACGACGACGAGCAACGCAATAATGCCTGCGAACCCGGCGAACAGGACGTGGTGGGCGCGCAGCCGCACGAGGAGCTGCCCTATTCCTGCGCTTCCGGTGCGCGGAAGCGGTAACCGAATCCCCTCACCGTCTCGATGGCGTCACCTTCTGGGCCCAGCTTCGCGCGTAGCCGGCGCACGTGCATGTCCACGGTGCGGGTCTTCAGGCGGTCGGCCACCTCGGAGTCCATGTCCCACGCCCCGGCCAGAAGCTGCTTCCGGCTCTGCGCGCGCCCTCGCCGCTCCAGCAGCATCACCAGGAGGCGGTACTCCGTCGGCGTGAGATCCACCGACTCGCCGTTCGCCGTTACGGCATGGGCATCCACGTCAACAATGAGGCTGCCCGCCCGCAGGATCCGGGCGCCCGCCTCGACGGCCGGCTGGCGCACCCGTCGCAGCACCGCCCGCACGCGCAAAAGCAGCTCGCGCGGGCTGAACGGCTTGGTAACGTAGTCGTCGGCGCCCAGCTCGAGACCCCGGACCCGGTCCTCCTCTTCACGCTTCGCCGTCAGAACGATCACCGGGATGCCTCGCGTCTCGGGCCGCCGTCTCAGCTCCGCGAGCACATCGTAGCCGGAGAGCCCGGGAAGCATCAGATCGAGAACGATGAGATCCGGCGATTCGCGGTCCGCAGCGGCCAGCGCCGCGCGGCCGTCCGTTACCGTCTCGACCCGCATCGCCTCACGCGCCAGCTGATAGGCAACCAGCGCGGCGATATCGGGCTCGTCCTCCACCACGAGCACCCGTGCGGGGGACTCGCGGGCCGGGGCCATCGCCTTCTCTTCGATCGCCTTCTCTTCGATCACCTGCTCCTCCATGCGTCCGCGCCAGCGTGACTCCTGCTACTTTGCCACGGGAGCCCACTTCCGTGCCTCCCTCATCGTCATTCCAGGCCCAACGAGCACTCACAGAATCGAAGGGGCCGCGATGGGAGGCGCAACCCAAGGCTCGGCTGGCGCAACGCTACCACGACTGCCATAGCACGTTATGGCGGTCAGGTCACAAACGACCGTTACATCTGTAACAAGTCCGTAAACGCATTCCCAGGCCCACAGTCGGCCAGCCACGCGACGTTGCCCAGGCTCAGGGCGCGGAGTCCTGCCTCAAGATCCCGATCTGCCTCCCGCTCCGCTCCCGCTCTGAAGCGGAGCTCTGCCGTGGCTCCTGACCCACTCCCCGGGGGTTCTTGCCGCTCGCGTGCCCGGCCCCTACTCTGCCCTGGAGTTCGACAGAAAGCTTTAGCGACCTGCTAGAGGCTAAGGTCCCGAAGCGCTCACTATAAGGAGGCCGCGTGCTCGCCACTCAGGTCCGGCAGAAGGACGGCGTCTTCTACTTTGCTTCGTTCCCGGCGGAGGACCTGCTAGACCGCGTTCGCTTCATCAGCCGCTACTACGGCGAGGGGCAGCAACTCGCGCCGGAGGAGGTGCCCGAGGGCGATGACATCGCCCATTTCATCGCCCGCATCGAGCACAGCGAGCGCGCATTCCAACGCCAGCTCTCGCGCGCGAAGGTCCGAGCCATCAAGAACTTCTACGAAAACGCCGGCACGCAGCCGCCGATTCCCGGCACGATCCTGCTGTTCACGAAGGAACGGCTCCGCTTCTCGCCGCTCGGCCGGCTCGAGAACGTCGGGGATCTCGCCCCTCCATCCGACAAATTCCTGGTCATCGACGGGCAGCATCGGCTGGCCGCGCTTCAGTTCTACCTGAACGAGCGCCCGCAGGAAGCCCGCACGATCTCGGTGCCCTGCATCATCTTCGACTCCCAGACCGAGGACTTCGCGGCTGAGATGTTCGTGATCATTAACTCGACCGCGACGCGCATCAACAAGAGCCACCTGGTGGACCTGTACGAGCGCGT
>JACQVC010000133.1 GCA_016209995.1 Gemmatimonadota bacterium | reverse complement strand
CAATAAGGCCACGGCCGCACCGAGCGCGTGAGCGCGCGTCCCACCAGCAGCGCTTCCACGTAGTGCCCACCCTGGTACTCGCCGGTCGCGGCCCGCACAATACCCATGGGCAGCCGCGCCTCAATGTCGCCGCCGATGATGTGGGTCGGGTTGTTGGGTCCGAAGATGTAGTTCTGATCCCAGACGGGATCCGCCTTCTCGTACGGATTCAGGAGCTTCCAGGCCCTCATCACGGGCACCGGCTGCCCCTCGATGATCCAGGCTGTCGCCAGCGGCGCGCCCAGCGATGGCAGGCTATACTCCGGCGAGCCGCCCATATCCAGCATCCGGCTGTAGTTCGTGGACAGGCGCAGCGACGTGGTCAGGCCCCAGGTCCTCCGCTCCACCAGCCGGCCCGTCACCTGTAGCTCGATGCCCTTGTTCTCGAGCTTGCCCACGTTCCGCCGGGTCGAGCCCCAGTTCCCCAGCGATGGCACCTCGACCACGGGCAGGAGCGCGTCCGTCGTCTGCCGGTTGTAATACGTGAACTCGACCGCCAGCCGGTTGTCGAGGGCGGCCGCGTCGAACCCAACCTCGAGCTCGGCCGTGCGTTCGGCGGAGACGTTCGCATTGCCGACGTTGGACGGCGCCAACGCGGGGAGCGTGCCCCAGCCCGGCGTGCTCCACGTCCGCACCGCGTCAAACGCCCCAGGGGCGCGACCGGCGTGACCGTAGGCCAGGCGCAGCTTCATCTGGCCGAGCGTCTCGGGCCAGAAATCTTCCTCGGAGATGATGTACGACATGCTCGCCTTGGGATAGATCTCGAGCCCCAGCTCCTCACCGAACGCGCTGTTGCCGTCGAAGCGCGCGCCGACCGTGAGGAAGTAGCGATCCTGGTGAGCCAGTTGGACCTGCCCGAAGAATCCGCCTACGATCGTCCGCTGCAGGCTCTCCGACGCCCGCCGCGTGGTGGCGGAGCTCACCGTGAAATCACCGGGCCCGGGGAGATCCTGACCGTCGCCCGAGACCGAGCGATTCTCCCGCGTGTTGACCTGTGCGCCCCAGGAAAGCGTAGAGGTGAGCCCGGCGACGGGCTGGACGTAGCTGCCCACGTAGTCCACCGTGGTGTTCCGCTCGTTCCACAGCTCGGCGCGGATGCGGCCGAGGTTCGTCGTACGGTCCAGGTAGTTGTAGGGATTGAGCTGACGGTTGTTCGCCTCCGAGAAGTCATGGCCGACCGTGAGCCGATGCGTGAAGTTCGCCACGGGCTCATACGTCAGCGTCGCGCCACTGATGAAGCGGTCCGTAGTCTGCGGGCTCTTCAAGGCGAGCATGAGGCTCAGCTGATCGTAGTCGCGCGTGGCCATGTAGCCCTGCTCGCCGCGAATGACGTTCAGGATGAAGGACGCGTCGCCCGTACCGCCCTGGCCTAGCTGCTCGAGGTTGTCGTGCGCGAACGTGCTGTTCACTTCGAGCCGCAGGCGCTCGGCCAGGTTGAAGCCGAAATTCCCGCGCACCGCCAGCTTCTCCTGGAAATTGTTCGGGATCGGCCCCGTGTTGTCCTCCCAGAGGGCCGAGACGAAGTACTGGATGTCGGTACGGCCGCCCTGAACGCTGGCCACGTAGCGTTGCCGGTGACCCTTCTTCAGCCACGGATCCAGGAAGAGGTAGTCGTTGCCGCAGCACCCGAACGGACGCACCTCCGCAAACCCCTGGTCCAGCCCGATCGTCCACCGTGGTGCGGAAGCCAGACCGCGCTTCGTGAAGATCTGGATGACGCCCGGCGCGGCCTCCGATCCGTAGAGCGTGGTGGCCGCGGCGCCCTTCACGATCTCGATCCGCTCGATGTCCTCCGGCGTGATATCGGTCAGCGGGCCCACGCGGTCCGTCACGTTCGAGCCGGCGGTATATCCGCTGTTCTGCACTCGCACGCCATCGATGTAGATCAAGGGCTGGTTGCTCAGCGACAGACTCACGGTGCCGCGGAGCCGGATCTGAGCGCCTGAGCCGGCGGCTGCGCCCGCCTGCATGACCGCCATGCCGAGCCCGCGCCCCTGCAGGATCGACTCGACGCTGGGGGTCGCCTGAACGATCTGCGTCGTGTTCAGCTGGGTGATGCTGTTCCCGACTTCGCGGCGCCGCGCCTGACCCGCGGTGCCCGTCACCACGATCTCGTTGAGGGCCAAGGGCTCCTCGCTCAGCGCGAAGTTCGCCGCAACCGTCCCACTGGCACCCACGTTCACGGTCTGGGCCGCGCGCTCGTAGCCGATCCGCTCCGCACGCAGTTCGTGGCTGCCCGCCGGAACATTCGCGATCAGGAAGCGACCGTTCGCGCCCGTGAGGGAGCCCAGACTCAACGTCGGGAAGTACACCTGCACCGAGGACAGCGGCTCCTGAGTGCGCCCGTCCACGATCTGTCCCGTGACTGTGCCTTGCTGCGCGCGGCCCACGCTCGGCACACCCAGCGCGAGCACGATTCCTGCCAGAACCCACGTGAAGGAGCGCATAGACGACCTCCGGTCCTTGAAGGAGCGCCAGGCGTTGCCCCAACGCCTGGTCCAACTGCGAGCTATGCAACCACTACGGTCTGGCCGCGGCCTGCCCGAACGAACGCGCCGCTGGCCGCGACGGACATCGT
The DNA here is from genome assembly GCA_016209995.1 of Gemmatimonadota bacterium. Classification (GTDB taxonomy): domain Bacteria; phylum Gemmatimonadota; class Gemmatimonadetes; order Longimicrobiales; family Gaopeijiaceae; genus JACQVC01. The sequence continues at coordinate 70 of JACQVC010000133.1, read as the reverse complement.
TGTAGATGATGGCTACGGCTGGTGATTCTTGGATCCCGTTCCGGTCGCCTGGTTGTACGGACCTGAGGCT
>JACQVC010000132.1 GCA_016209995.1 Gemmatimonadota bacterium | reverse complement strand
GGATTGGACGGGCTGGCGGGCTCGGAATCGGAGGCTGCCTCCTCCCCCATGGCACTCAGGCAATCCTCATGGGCACTATCGGCGCTGCCCGCGCTCGTCGGGGACGATGGCGCGGTCACTTGGGCCGATGTGTCCCACGAGGCGGGAAGACATATCGAGGCACGCACGCCCTCAGCCAGCAAGAGCGTCATCGCCATGAAGGAGGCGATGGCAGCGAAAAAGCGGAAGCGTGCGCCCATGACATGAACTTACCGCTGGGTCGCGGCCGATGGTAGTGGGTCAGTCCGACGCAAGCCGGCATACCGTGGCACGAAGGTTGCAAACTGGACAAGTAGAGTATGAATTCCTATTATTCCCTGGGGAGGAGGACGGCCAGGCTCGGCTGAAGCGGGTTCACCGCCCGGCGAGCACCGCGGTTCATCCCCGAAGTTGTCCACCTCAACGCGGAGGGTACCATGTTCGCACGTATCGGATATCTCGGAGCGCGCCTCGCGGGCGGGCTGCTCGGCCTGGTCTTCCTGCTGGCTCCGCCGCAGGCTGCTGCCCAGGTCACGCTGGCGCAGGTGGAGGCGCAAGCCGATCGCTATCACGAGCAGGCGATGGCGATGGCCACGTCGTACCGTCTGAGTGACCTGCCGCGCATCGTCGAGGTGCACGCACAGTCGGCGAACCTCCGGCATTGGAAGGATCCCGACGCGTTCACCTGCTTGCGTCTACAAGGCAGGCTGCTGCATGAGGTCGCGAAGCCCGCAGAGGCACGTCGCTACCTCGAGGACGCCGCCGGCGTCGCGCTGGCGAACGGCGATGAGGCGTCGGCCGCAGACGCGTTCGTGGAAGCCGCTTTCGCGGCCGAGGCTGCGGGGAACCACGCCGGCTCGCAGGTCCTGCTGAGGAAGGCGTACAATCTGTCTCAGAGCAGCGGGGTCACGGCGCAGGAGCGCCGGCTGATCCAGCAGCGGATCCGCTTTCCGCAGAGGTAGTACGAGGGGGCGGCTAGAACGCGAGTGGCCAGCCGTTTTGCCGCTCTCGTTCGTGCCCACGGGTGGCACTGACCCGGAAGCCATACGTGGAGACGCGGAGCACCGTGCCAGTACTCAGGTGCTCCGCGTCTCGCTACCCCACGCAACGTAACGTTGCGTGGGGACCCCGGTCCGCCTCGAATCTTGCTGGTTGTTCGACTCATCACGATCAGGCAACCGCAGAACCAGACTGAATCTCGCCTCCCGCCTCGAGGACTTTCGTACACGACTCACGTCTGAACGTGGACTCGGCCGCCCTGATGCCCGGCGCCGTGTCGGATGGCCTTCTTCCATTGTGCGGCCCGGACTCGAAGTCACAGATTGTGACTTGAAGCCTGCAAGGTGGTAATCCGTGCGGTGGCGCGGTGACCCAAGAAGGCGATGGCGTGAGAAACTGGGACTTCTGGGACTGGTGCCTGGCCGGACTCCTGGCCGTCACGGCCACGCTGACGGTGGTCGTGGTGGGTCTGTACGCGGTGCCGCGGGCGCCGCTGGTGATCCCGGAGCTGCAGACCGCGCTACGGGTCGGCCGCCTGGACGAGATGCCGCCGAACAGCGCGCGGCTCGAGCGCTGGGGGCGCGAGCTGATCCTGGTGATCCGCAGCTCCGGGAATGAGCTATCCGCCGTCGCCGCCGTCTCGCCCCAGGACGGATGCCTGCTGGGCTGGGACGCGCAGGTCCAGCAGGTCCTCTCTCCCTGCAGCCACCTGGTCTACAGCCCGCGCGGCGGGGTGGTGGCCGGACTGAGCGACCGCCCGCTCGCGACCTATCCGGTCGATGTTCGCGATGGTGTCATCTACATCGGGAAGCAACGGTGAGCGAAGCGAACCGGCGGAGCGCCATGCAGCGCCTGCTCGGCTGGCTCGCGGGCGTGACCGACGCGAGTCTGCTGGGAGTCCCCCGGTTCTTCGGGCTCATCTATGGCCACATCGATCATCGCCTGCCGCTCGGCGAGGCGTGGCGGGCGGCGCTGCGCCGGCGTCTGCCCGCCCACGCGGGCTGGCAGCACGCGCTGGGCGGAGTAACGTACCTGCTCTTCCTGATCCTGATCGGCACGGGCGTGCTGTTGAGCTTCTACTATCGGCCCTCGCCGCAGGAGGCCTACTACAGCGTGCAGTATCTGGAGTCGGAGATCAGCTTCGGCTGGCTGGTGCGCAACGTCCATTTCTGGGCGGCGAACCTGGTGATGGTTGCCGTGCTGCTCCATCTGCTGTACGCGCTGCTCACGGCGGCTTACAAGGCGCCCCGCGAGACGAACTGGCTGGTTGGCATCTTGTTGTTGCTCGTGCTCCTTGCCTTCGGGATGACCGGTTACTTGCTGCCCTGGGACCAGTGGGCGTACTGGACTACGAGCCACGAGCTGAGCGCGCTCTCCCAGCTACCGGTGATCGGCACACCAGTGGTCGCGCTGCTGCGGGCCGACGAGGTGATCAGTGGCGCCACGTTGAGCCGCTTCTTCGCCTTCCACGTCATTATCCTCCCGTGGATCGCCCTGCTGCTGCTCGGCATCCATTTCCAGATCGTGCGCAAGTACGGGATCGCGCCGCCGCTCAGTGGAGCGGAAGCACAACCGGGCGAGCCGTTCTACCCGCAGCACGCGCTCAGGCAACTCATCGCCGTTCTTCTCACCATAGGGATCGTCGTAACGCTGGCCGCCATGTGGCCGCGCACGTTATCCGAGCACGCCGATCCCTTCGCCCTCGCGCCCGAGGTGCAGATCCTCTGGTTCCCGGGCGCGGTATTGCAGGCCGCGTCGCACCACCTGGGCGGCTGGGGTCTCGGGCTGCTGCTCGTGCTCGCGGTGCTGCTGGCGCTGCTGCCGCTGCTGGATCGTTCGCCGGAACGGCGGCCGCTGCGCCGTCCGCTGATCACGGTCGGGGCCGTCTTGCTCGTCGCAGGGGTCGCGGTCCTGTCGCTGGTGGGGTACCGCATTCCAGAGGCGACGTCCCCGACTGTCTCCGTGTCACCGCCGCAAGCGCCGCCGACGCCGGCCGACTCTCCGGCGGGAGCGCCGAGGGGGCAAACGCCGTGAGGGCCCTGGTGCTCCCCGCGATCGCTGCGCTGGCGCTCGCCTGGCCGGCCGGAGGCACCGCCCAGGAGCGCCTGGCCGGCTACCTCCCGGAAGACTACTCGTGCATCATGTGCCACACGGACAAGCGCAGCTCGTTCGTGCTCGGGGTCCACGCAGCCCGCGGGATCGTCTGCGCCGATTGCCACGGAGGCGATCCGACCGCCTTCGAGCGCGAGAGCGCGCACAGCCGGGGGGGGCTAGAGCGCTCCGGCTACCGCGGTCCGTTGAGCAAGCAACAAGCCGTCGGCCTCTGCCTGAGCTGCCACGGCGATCTGACCCGCATGCGCCAGTTCGGCCTGCCCGCCGTCACGCGAGCGGACTTCTTGATCAGCCGCCACGGTCAGCGACTGCTTCTTGCCGGCGATACCGCGGCGCCATCTTGCAGCAACTGTCATGGCTCACATGCCATCTTCGCGGGCGAGGATGCGCGCAGCACGATTCACACGGCGCGCGTGAGCGAGACGTGCGCGGGGTGCCACGCCGAGCGCGCGCGAATCCCCGCCGGGATGCCCGTCGACCAGTACCAGCAGTGGTGGGCCAGCGCTCACGGAATCGCGCTGCGCGACGGCAACTCGAGATCCGCCACCTGCGTTGCGTGTCACGAATCGCACACGGCGTTGCCACCGGGCGTGTCCGAGGTTGCCAACGTCTGCGGAAAGTGCCATACGCTGGAACGTGACGCGTTCTTCCGGGGACCTCACGCTGCCGTGGCGAGCGGTAGCACCGCGCCGGACACTGCCACGGTCACGTGCATCGCCTGTCACGGCAGCCACGGGACCGGTGCGCTGGCGCCGGAAGGGATCGGCGCGCTGTGCGGGCGGTGCCACGCCGCGGATTCCCCCGCCGGCGTGGCGGCCGTCGAGCTCCAGCAGCAGCTCGTCGCCGGGGAGCGCGCCGACCAGGCGGCCCGAGACGCGATCGACCGGCTCGTTGCGGCCGGTGAGGAAACGCGGGATGAACAAGTGCGGCTCCTCACGCTGCGCACCGAGCTGCAGCAGCTCCGCGTCGCGGCGCACGCCCTCGACGTGGAATCCGCGGAAGAGTTGGGGCGACGCGTGGAATCGCTGTCGCGTGAGATCCGCGAGCAGGCGGACATCGTGGCCGAGGAACGTTGGGAGCGGAAGCTCCTGGTCATCCCCTTGTGGTTGGGCGTGCTCGCGGGTGTCGCCCTGGCCGTGCGCAAACGCCGGGTGTTGAGCCGGAGCGCCCACTTATGACCCGCCGCGGCTTCCTCGTCCTCGCCCTCCAGGTTCTGATCGTCGTTCTCGTCGCGGGGGCGATCGGCACGGCCGGGTTCCTCGAGTACAGCGCCCAGCCCGGCTTCTGCAACAACTGCCACTTCATGGAGCCGTATTACCAGTCGTGGCTCACGTCTTCACATAACATGGTGTCGTGCATCCAGTGTCACTACGCCCCCGGGATCAAAGCGGAGGCGATGGGTAAGGTCCAGGCGGCGAACCAGGTCGTGAAGTACTTCACGCGCACGTACCGCGAGAAGCCGTGGGCCGAGATCGAGGACGCTTCTTGCACTCGCTCGGGTTGTCATATCCAGCAGGAGCTCGGCGTCGTTTCGTTCGGCGACATTCGCTTCGACCACCGAGAGCACCTCACGGAGCTACGGCGAGGGAAGCAGCTGCGCTGCACGAGCTGTCACTCGCAGATCGTGCAGGGCGAGCACGTCACGGTCACCGCCAGCACGTGTTTCCTCTGCCATTTCAGGGATCAGCCGCCGGGCCGGCCGATCGGCGGCTGCCTGTCCTGCCACCCGGCGCCGCCCACGATCGAACGCCGCGGCGTCACGGTCGACCACTCCGAGGTGCTCCGCGACATGGTCTCCTGCGTGAAGTGCCACAGTCAGGTCGTGGTCGGCGACGGCGCCGTCACGGAGGAACGCTGCTGGACCTGCCACAACGTGCCGGAGCGCGTGGCGCAGTTCGGCGACACCACGC
>JACQVC010000144.1 GCA_016209995.1 Gemmatimonadota bacterium | reverse complement strand
GGGATACCCTGCGCCTTCGCCCAATTAATGAAGTCCTGGACGATGAGGTAGAAGCCGGAGTAACCCGTGCGCGTGATGACCCCCAGCTCGTACTGGAGGCGCTCCTCGACCTCGCGGGGGAGCTCGGGCCCATAGCGCGCCTTCGCTCCCTGCCGCGCGAACGCGATGAGCAAGCTGTCAGGATCCGAGTAACCGGGCGGCAGAGGGAAGGCCGGCAGATGGTACGTCGTGCGCAGCTCGACATCGACCTCCTCCGCGATGCGCACCGTGTTTTCGATGACCTCCGGATGGTCCGGAAAGCGGCTGGCGACGTCCTCGACGCTCTTGAAGTAGAGTCCCGGATCATAGCGCATGCGCTGCGGGTCGCCCCGATCCTTGCCCAGCCCGATGCATAGCAACACGTCGTGCGCCTGGTGGTCCTCGGGGCGCAGAAAGTGCACGTCGTTGGTGGCAATGATCGGAATACCAAGCTCCTTGCCCAGCGCGAAGATCTCCTCGTTGACCTGCGCCTGGCCCGGCGCATCGTGGGCCTGAACCTCGAGGTAGTAGCGCCCGTCGAAGACGTTGGCATACCAGCTCGCCACGTCGCGCGCGCCCGCCCGATTACCAGCCTGGAGGTGACGGGCTACTTCACCGGCCAGACAGGCCGACGCGACGATGAGGCCATCGGAGTGGCGAGCGAGCGTCTCCCGGTCGACGCGCGGCCGGTGATAGAAGCCCTCCGTGTAGCCCAGGGACGACAACTTCACGAGGTTGCGGTAACCCGTGCGGTCACGGGCGATCATGAGAAGGTGGTAGTAGGCGTTCTCGCCCTCGCCCGCGCGCGTGCGCTCACGCCGGTCGCCGGGCGCGACGTACGCCTCCATGCCGAGGATCGGCTTGATCCCAGCCCTGCGCGCGGCCTCGTAGAAGTGGATGGCGCCGAACAGGCAGCCGTGGTCGGTCAGCGCGAGAGCCGGCATCTCGAGCTGCGCGGCTCGCCGCACCAGATCGGGGATCCGGTTGCCGCCGTCCAGCAGCGAGTACTCGGAATGGACGTGCAGGTGAACGAACGTCATGTCATACAACGGAACGAATCGAGTATCGTCAACAGTTGGATCATGTACTCGTATTTCGGCTTCCCGGGAGCGTACAGCCACGCATCCAGAAGATACGTGCGCCCCTGCTCTGGACAGAGCACTACGCGTGTAATGAAGGGCCCGCCGGCCGGAAAGCCCAGGTCCGGTGGGTTCAGCCAAACAGCCTGCGCCTGGAAGGCTGCGTGGCCATCCATCTGGAGCTGGCCGAACTCGACGTGGCTCGTGTCCGTGATTTGAGACGGGTCGTACGCGCGGGCCACGATGTCGCGTCGCCACTCGAGCACGTCCCTGGCCGTGATGGGCTCCGGCGTAGGCGTTCGCCAGGTGACCAGCACGGAGCGAATCAGCTCGGCGGGCGACGGATTGTCGTTGCGGAACTGATAGATCGAGTCGCGCTGGCTGGCGCGATAAACGCCCGGGACGCGAAGTGTAAAACGTGCCTGCTCGGCGAGGATCCGCTCCCGGGTGGTGTCCGCCGGCGTGATGAACATGCGGGCCTGGGCGTAGCGCCAGAAGCGGTCATCGATGAGCTCATGCAGCGGCTCGACCAGCGTCAGGGCCGCGGCGGTTGCTGCCTCAGTGGGAAGCAGGGCAAGCGTGACCGTCTGGCCTCGCGCCCACACGTCGTTGGCCTCGTGTAGCGACGGCGCCACCACCTCTCTGTCGGCCGCCTCACGCAGCGGTTCTTCCAGCCAGGGGTCCGTGGCGGTCCCGAAGATCACCACCTGCTTCCATTGCCGCAGCCGCGCCCAGGGCGTGTCACGGGGGTCGATAGGAGTCACCTCGAAGGTGCGCTCGTCGCGGACCGTGAAGATCCGGGGCTCGAGCGCGGCGTAGAGACTGTCGTCGATCGCATCCCACAGCTCGGTCGCCGCGCCCACGATAATGCTCGTCACCTCGCCGTACGCTCCGGGCTTGGCGCAACCCGTCGAGACGACTGCGGCCGCGAGCAGTGCGGCGATCTGGACCTTGCGTACCATGGAGACCGGCCAGCGGGCGTGGCACTTGATCCGTATGGCATATTGTAGGCCGATCCGAACGCCATGGCAACGCGGGGAGAGGATCCTCTGAAGTCCGCTCCTTGCCAACGGCCGAGTGGCCGATAGTACTATTCGCTCCGTGACGAACCACGACCACGATCACGCTGCGCCCGGGCAGCCGCTTCAGCGCGGGACCGAGCGACGCCCCCTCCTGATCGCGCTCTTCCTGACCGGCACGTTCATGGTCGCGGAGGTGGTGGCCGGAGTGCTGGCAGGCTCGCTCGCGCTATTGGCCGATGCCGGCCACATGCTCACGGACGCGGCTGCGCTCGGGCTGTCGCTGTTCGCGATGTGGTTCGCGCGGCGGCCACCGACTCCCGAGAAGACCTACGGGTACCTGCGGCTCGAGATCCTGGCCGCGCTCGTCAACGGAGCCGCGCTCATCGTGATCTCGGGCCTCATTGTTTGGGAGGCCTGGGAGCGCCTGGGGGCACCGCGCATCATCGACGCCCGTCTCATGATGGTCGTGGCGGCGCTGGGTTTGGCGGTGAACCTGTTTGCGGCGAGGCTGCTGCACCGCCATGTCCGGGGCAGCCTGAACGTACGCGGTGCGTACCTGCACGTGCTGGGCGACATCCTGGGCTCGGTCGGAACGCTGGGAGCCGGAGCCGTGATCGTGCTGACCGGTTGGACGCCGGCCGACCCGTTGGTCTCGATCGGGATCGCGCTCCTGATTCTGATCAGCGCGTGGCGCCTCGTGCGGGAGGCCACCGACATCCTGCTCGAGGCGGCGCCGCCCCACGTGGACGTGAGCGAGATCGTCCAGTCTCTCGCGTCGATCCCCAACCTCCATGATGTGCACGACCTGCACGTGTGGTCGCTGACCAGCGGCTTCATCGCGATGAGCGGGCACGGCGTGCTGGACGACCCGCGCCACCAGGCACAGGTGCTCGCGGAGATCAACCGGCGCATGCAGCGGCTGGGCATCGAGCACGTGACGTTCCAGCTCGAGCCGCGCGCGCTGTATACGATCCCAAGCCGCGGCGATGCATCCGCGGGCCCGGGCAGCGAGGGTGATATTCCCCGTCGGCGCGTCTCACAATGAAGACCATCGAAGTCCGTACCCGCGCTCGCGAGCAGCTTGTGGACATCAGCGCACAAGTTCGGCGGCTGGTCAGCGAATCCGGCGTCAAGGAGGGAGTGATCCATCTGTGGGCGCTGCACACGACGTGCGGGCTCACCGTGAACGAGAACGCCGATCCGGACGTGGCGCGGGACATCGTCGAGAAGATGCGGCACCTCGTGCCGCAGGCGGAGGCGTTCTATCGCCACGGCGAGGGGAATAGCGACTCGCACCTGAAGACGAGCTTGTTCGGGCCCGGCCTCACGCTGCTGATCGAGGATGGCGACCTCGTGCTCGGGACCTGGCAGGGCGTCTTTCTGGCCGAGTGGGACGGACCGCGGACGCGGAAGATCGCGGCGGTGGTGATGGCGGCGTAGAGATGCGACCCGCTTACCTTGCTTCCCCCGCATCGCCAACGGCCTCGCGAACGAAGTCGACGATGTCGTCGAAGTAGCGGTCTCCCCCCATGTAGAACACATCGTTGTGACCCGCACCTGGGACCTCGAGCCAGGTTGGGGACCCCGGTGCGGTCTCGAACAGCTCGCGTCCCATGCGCAGGGGTACGATCTCGTCGCGGGCGCCGTGCACGATCTGGATGGGCGCGCGCACGCGCACGAGCGCCGCGCGGGTGTCGAAGTGGCCGCGCAAGCGCCGCAGCGTGAAACCCGGTAGGAAGGGGTAAGCGGCGCGGGCAATGTCCTCCAGGGACGTGAAGCTCGATTCGAGGATGAGGCCGCCCACGGGTCGCTCCGCGGCGAGTTGCGCGGCGACCGCGCCACCGAGTGACTGCCCGAAGAGCACCAGCCGCTGCGAGCGCCCTGCCGCGGCCGCCGCGAACTCGTAGGCGGCCAGCGCGTCGAGGCGTACACCCTCCTCCGTCGGCCGACCCTCGCTCTGTCCGTACCCGCGGTAGTCCAGCAGAAAGACCGACACCCTCCGCTCCAGCAGCCCCTCCGCAATCGGCGTTCGGTCTCCTATGTGCCCGGCGTTCCCGTGGAGAACCAGCAGGACGGGCGAGCCGGCCCCGGCATCGAACCACCAGCCGTGAATGCGGACGGCATCTCCGGTGGACAGCCAGACATCCTGCCCGGATACACCCGCCAGCACAGGCGCAGGTTGGGCGCGCATGCGAGCAGGAAAGAAGACGAAATACTCGGCGAACCTGGGCGATATCATAAGTACGGCCGCGGATATCACGAGGAGAGCAGTGATCAGGACGATGGCGGCATGGCCGAGCAGGCGTCTCACCCCGGTGCTCCCCCGT
>JACQVC010000143.1 GCA_016209995.1 Gemmatimonadota bacterium | reverse complement strand
GCGTGGTTCCCGCGGGCGTGGAAATCAGAAGCTCTGCGGAGGAGGAGCTACCACCGGTGCTCGCGGATCCCGCGGCGATCGAGCAGATCCTCCTGAACCTGGCGACCAACTCCCGCGACGCCATGCCCGATGGTGGCTTGCTGCGCATCGCGATCGACGGTACTCAGCTCGGCGAGGAGGACCGCGAGCGACATGGATGGGTGGTGCCGGGCCGCTACGTGCGTCTCTCCGTGAGCGACACCGGGATCGGCATGGACGAGGAAACACGTCAGAAAGTGTTCGAGCCGTTTTTCACTACGAAACCCGGCGGGTCGGGCACCGGTCTCGGCATGGCGGTCGTCTATGGGCTCGTGAAGCAACACAACGGCTTCGTGCACGTCTACAGCGAGCCAGGCCGCGGCACGACCGTCAAGGTCTACCTCCGAGCTATGGATGACGCCGTCGCACCCGCTGCGGCTGCGCCTGCCGCGGGCGAGCCACGCGATGCGACAGAAACGATCCTTCTCGTCGAGGACGAGCCGCCCCTACGGCGCACGGCGTGTCGTGCGCTCGAGCGCCTGGGTTACCGCGTGCTCGTCGCCTCCGATGGCGAGGAGGCGCTCGAGTTGTTCGCGCAGCACGAGGCCGACGTCGAGCTGATCGTGACCGATCTCGTCATGCCGAAGCTCGGTGGCGCCGAGCTCGCCCGCAGGTTGCGCCAGCAGGGCAAGCAGGTGAAGATCCTCTTCGTGAGCGGCTACACCAGCCATGACGTCCGCGAAGGCTCGAGTCTCGGAGCGGACGCGCCGTTTCTGGAGAAACCCTGGACCATCGCGGACCTGGGCCGACGAGTGCGCGAGGTACTCGATGGCGCAACGTAGGCGGGCCTAGCAGACGCGCGTCGTCATTCCGGCGAAAGCCGGAATCCAGAGCATCATGACACTAAGCCATTATCCCCTGCCCGCAGATCTTTCGTCCTCTCGCGTCGTGAATTCTCGGTCACGCGGAGGCTGGATTCCGGCTTTCGCCGGAATGACGCTTTGACTTCTTCTATGCTGACGCTGGCTCAGGAGCTGCGGGCGCAGGAGGATCGCCTGCTCGCCTGCGTCCACTGCGGGTTCTGCCTGCCCTCCTGTCCGACGTACACTCGCCTCGGCGATGAGGCCGACTCTCCGCGCGGGCGTCTGTACCTCATGCGCGCGGTGGTCGAAGGGCGCCTGGATCCAGCGGAAGACGCGTTCCGCGTGCACATCGATCGTTGCCTGGGGTGCCGCGCCTGCGAAACCGTGTGCCCCTCGGGCGTCGAGTACGGCCTGCTGCTCGAGAGGGCGCGGGCGGAGGTGGTCCGCGTCCGCCGGTCCGCGGCGCCCGCAGCAGGCCCGGCAGCAAGCATAGTCCGACTCATTCTCGCGGTCTTCCGCCGGCCGTGGCTGCTCGCGGTCGCCATGCTGCTCTCTCGCATCCTGCGTGCAAGCGGCATCCCCCGGCTGCTGGCGCGCCACGGACTCATCCTAAGCGAGCGATCGCGACTGCGCTTCGCACTGGCGATGCTGGCGGCCAGCGGGACCTCAGGCCGGGCGGGCGGGCCCTACCCCACGCAACGTTTCGGTGCGTGGGGACCCCGGGGGTCGACGGCGACGTCGCGACGCGAGAGCGGGCCTGCCGTGGCGCTGCTGGACGGCTGTGTTCAGGCGGGGCTGTTCGCCAGCGTGAATGCGGCCACAGCGCGTGTCCTGGCCGTGAACGGCTGTCGCGTGCTGCCCGCGCACGGGCAGCAGTGTTGCGGCGCCCTGCATGCCCATGCGGGTGACCTCGAGGGCGCCCGCGCGCTCGCGCGCCGCAACATCGAGGCGTTCGAGGCGTCGGGCGCGGACCTGATCGTCGTGAACGCGGCGGGCTGCGGCGCGGCGATGAAGGAGTACGTCCATTTACTTTCCCACGGTGGCGAGTGGACGGCGAGGGCGGCGAACCTGTCCGCCAAGGTGAAGGATGCCACTGAGCTGCTGGCGGCGCTCGGACCCGTCACTGGGGCGGCGCTGCAGCGCAAGGTCACGTATGACGCGCCCTGCCACCTGCTGCACGCTCAGCGCATCGACCGCGCTCCTCTGGCCGTGCTCGCCAGCGTGCCGCAGCTCGAGCTCGTACCACTCGCCAACGCGGATGAGTGCTGCGGCGCCGCGGGCACCTACGGGCTGACGCATGCGGAGATGGGGCGCCGGATCCTGGCTGACAAGCTGGCCGCGGTGCAGGCGACGGGCGCGGCCGTGGTCACGACACCGAATCCAGGGTGCCTGATGCAGATCGGGGCGGGACTGCTGCTGGCGGGGCTCGACATCGAGGCGAGGCACCCGCTCGACCTGCTGGACGAGAGCTACGAGCGGGCTGGGTTCTACGAGACATCTGGCAGCGCCGGTTCTCGAGCGACCGGCCCAGCGAGGTGACGTTGAGTCACGACGTTCTAGAGATCGCCGCCTCCCACGTGCCGACCTATCTCGAGCTGCTGCGGCAGCTCGTGGAGCGGGAGTCGCCGAGTCGTGACGCGCAGCGCAACCACGAGCTGGCCGCGTTGCTCGCCACGGAGCTGGCGAGCCGGGGCGCAGCTGTGGAGCGCCATCCCGCGCCCGGACTGGGCGAACATGTGCTGGCGCGCGTGACCGGCGCCCGCGCGGGTGAGCCTCCGCTGCTGGCGGTCGGTCACATGGATACGGTGCACCCGGTGGGTACGCTGGCGCGGATGCCCTTCGCCATTCGTGACGGGCGCGTCACCGGCCCGGGCACGTTCGACATGAAGGGCGGTGTGGCCGCGATCCTGGTGGCGCTCGAGATCCTGGCCGCGCGGCGTGAGCGTCCTGCCCGCGACCTCGTGATCCTGATCACGTGCGACGAGGAGATCGGATCCGAAACCTCCCGCGGCCTCATTGCTGAGCTGGCGCGCAAGGCACACGCGGCCCTCGTGCTCGAGCCACCGCTGTCGGGCGGCGCTGCGAAGACCGAGCGGAAGGGTGTGGCCGGTTACACGATCTCGGTCACGGGCCGTTCCGCGCACGCGGGTATTGAACCGGAGCGTGGCGCCAGCGCGATCCACGAGCTCACCCATCAGCTCGCGCGAGTGCTGGCGCTGGCCGACGTCGAGAACGGTACGACCCTCAATGTGGGGATCGTAGAAGGCGGAACCCGGGTGAACGTCGTCGCGGACCATGCGCGCGCCGCTGTGGACGTGAGATTCTGGACGCGCGCCGAGGCTGAACGCGTGGACGGCGCTCTGCGAGCCCTGCGGCCTGAGGACACGCGCTGCGCCCTGGAGGTTGCGGGTGGTGTGAACCGCTGGCCCGTCGAGAGCTCGCCGCAGAGCCGAGAGCTGTTCGACAAGGCGAGGGCCATCGCTCGGGCCATCGGCTTCGAGCTCGAGCGCGGCAGGACCGGTGGCTGCAGCGATGGCAATCTCACGCATGCCGCCGGCTGTCCCACGCTCGACGGTCTCGGCATCGACGGCGGCGGCGCTCACTCGCCGGATGAGCACATCCTGCTGGCGGACGTCCCGCGTCGGCTAGCCTTGCTGTCCCGCCTGTTCGCGGAGCTGTGAGCGGACTGGAGGCTCAGAGGATCAGAGGTTCAACGTGACGAGCTGTCCGCCGGCAACCTCTGAACCGCTGATCCTCTGAACCTCTGAGCCTCTAGGGTGTTGGCGGTACGGACGGGTGGAACTCGAACGTCGGCGTGCGAACCTCGAAGCGACGATTGGGGAGCCCCAGCAAGCGAATCAGGAAACGCCGCACTCCCGTACCGACGGCGCTTTCCGGCTGACGCTCGCCGGACACCGCCGGACCAAGCTCGCCGCGGAGCCAGCGACGTAGCTCCTCGATGTCCGAGAGCGAAAGCGTCTCGACGTTCAGGGTCGCCACGTAGTAGTAGCGTCCGGAACGGTCCGGCGTGATCGGAACGGAAACCGGCCCCCCCAGCGCTTCGCGTGTCGCTGCGAGCGTGTTGAGGCTGCGCTCGTCCTCCACGGATGACGTGACGCGCAGGACGAAACGCCCCTCGAGCGGCTCGTGGACCACGGCGGCTCGCCAGGTGGCCTGAGCGGCTACACCGTCAATGAAGCGGTCGCGCCACAGCTCCGTACGCACCGTGAGGCGTAAGGGGAGACCCTCGGTCACCACGCCCGAGAGCGCCTGATCGGCCAGCAGATCGGCGAGCTGAAAGGTCGCGGCACCCGTGATCGAATCGACGACGAGGCGGAGCGGCGAGGACACGGACTGCGATTGCGCATCAGCCCGCACTGGACTCGCGGAGTGAAGCAGGAACACCACGGCCAGCAACGTAGGGAGAGGGCCGGCTGCCTTACCCCAGGCAAACCTCCCTTTGCGTGGGAGCCCCGGATCCCTCCCCCACACAGACCTGCGTCTGCGCGAGGGCCCCGGATTTGACGCCTTCCATTTCGTTACGCTTCCAGGAAACAGCGTCGCCTCCGGACCCCCGAGTAAGGATACCTGCTAGAAGCTTCTCCCCAGACGTACGAAGAAGTTGGGTGATCGTTCCTCGCCGTTCAACGGCACGGCCCAGTATACCCCCAGTCGGCCGAAGAGCAGCCCAAGACCCACGTCGTAGAGAGCTGGAGTGTCCGCTCGCCCCGCGACCCCCGGCCGGTCCAGCACCCAACCCTTCCCGGTGTTCAGGAAGATGAGCCAGCTGGGGCTCATGTCCACCGACCAGGAGTCCCACCGCCCACCGAGATCCTCGTCGCGACCGAAGCCGAGGTCGATGCTCAGCTGGCCGCGGTACTCGACCTGCAGGAGCGCGAAGCGGTCGCAGCCGTACGACGGGTAGAACGGCAGTTGTGCGCCCGCCGGACCGTACGCCACCAGACTGCGACGGGCCCCACAATCGCCCGCGAATATCGGGTGGCCCGGCAGCGAACCCTCGCCGCCCAGCGCATGCTGGTACTGCGGAGGCATCAACCGGTCGCTCAACGCACCGCCTGCCAACGCTCGCACGTCGAGCCACGAGCCCGGCCCGACGCGATTGTAGCGTCGCACGTCCACCAGGCCCGTCACGAAGCGCTCGTCGAACTCACTGGGGCCCGATACCGGAGGTCCACCTGGCACGCCTGCCGCCGGGACCGCCAGCGACCCATCGATCCCGCGCTGCACCGTCGCGCTGAGATACCACCCGTCGGCCGGATCCTCGGGGTCGCTCCGTAGATCGAGAGTCGCGGTCGCCGCTACGGAGCGGAGCCTCCCTTCCGCAATCAGCGGCTGGGGCCGCCAGGACGCATCGTTGTCCACGAACGACCATGGCCCGCCCGGCGCACGGATCCAGTGCTGCTCCGATCGGTATTCGACCGTCGCGTCCAGGGGCAGCTGCGGCGGAGTCAGCCGCACGTAGCCTCGCCACCCTCTGCGCTCGAAGTAATCCCGGTAGTCTTTGTGAAACAGGAAGGTGGACAGAGACGACTCCAGGTCACTCAGCCCCCACTGCTCGATCGGGTCCACCACAGAGTGAACTCCCACACCGAGGCGCACCGCCCCATGGCCACCCACAAACTGCTCGATCTGCGCGGAGTAGCCCATCTGCTGCGTGTCGAACGAGAGGCCGGACTCGGTGCGCCAGATCCCGAGAGCCTGCACGCGCATCGGGTTGCGCGACGTCGTCTCGATGATCGGTCCGAACATCACCGGCAGCCCCTCGACCCGGTTATAGCTCGAGCTGGAACGAATCGTGAAGCGGGAGTCCCCGAGCCCTATCCCTTCGAAGAGACGCCCTTGCTCCCCGCCCGGCCCCCCCAAACCGCGGATGCGGTCGCCCTCGTACGCGTAGCGCAACGTCTCGCTGTAAATCGTCAGTGTACCGGTGATTCGAGCGACATCCTCCCCTGTCACCTGGCCGCCTACCACCGTCACGTCCCCCACTACCTCGGCGCCCGGCTCGAGCTCGAGATCGCCGTTCACGATCACCAGCTCGCCTTCGATGCGCCCACCCAACACGAACGGGCCACCCAGCACCGCCACGTCACCCACCAGGAGACGCGGCTCGGGGAGGCGCGAACGACCGCGAAAGTGGGTCGTCGTGGGACGGTTGAAGAACTCGACAATCTCGTCCGCAACGTCTCGGGGAAGCGCCGCCTCCGTGATCGTTCGCTCCTGGGCCGACGCCACCGACGTGACCAGAAGCATCGTTGCAGCCGTAATGAGAGCTCGCATCTCGACCTCCAGCCGGCAGGACCGCCGAACTAACCGCAGGGGACGACCCTTATTGCACGGGCCGTACCAACGCTCAGAACCGCACGGCGATACTGGGCGACACATGTACTAACTCATGGTTCGACTATGTGATAAAGACAAACCACCCTTCAGCTGCCCTCCTCAGTTGATAAGTCCTCCGCCCCCGAGATGTGTAGCAGAATGACACGGTGTTGGACGTCGGAACTGACCGCTTACCG
>JACQVC010000127.1 GCA_016209995.1 Gemmatimonadota bacterium | reverse complement strand
GATTACGACCGTGGACTTCGACGGTTTCGGCCCGAAGCGCGTACCGCGGGTCTGCCTGAACTGCCACGGCGAGGGGGCGCCGCCCGCTCCGCTCGGTCAGATCGGGGCGCCCGTGGTGGATCTCGGGTCGAGCTTTCGTGAGTACGATCGGACGGTCTCCATCCCTCCGGCTGGGATCTCACTACCGGCCTTCGATACGGCCCTCTACGACGCGAATCAGATCGTGAGGCAGACCGACAACCGGCCGCTGAGGAACGAGCTGATCGACGGCTGGTACGCCTCGGGTCCCGTGCAGGACCCGAACTTCGTCACATCGGGCTGGTCCGGGTCCCTCGCCGAGGCAAAGTTCTACCGCGAGGTCCTGGCGAAGTCCTGTCGCACGTGCCACATCGCGCTGCCAGGGAGGTACTGGGAGACGCTCGAGGTCCTGGCGGGTGAAGCTCCTTACGGCTGGGTGTGCAGCCCCTTCCGTATGCCGCACGCGCTGCCGACGTACCTGAATTTCTGGCGTAGCGACAGGCCGACGCTCATGGAGGACTTCTTCACGACCGAGGTCCCCGACGTGTACAAGTGGACGATGCCATGCCTGAGCCCATAGGCTGGCCGCTCCCCCGTAGGGAAAACTGTTGGCCCAACGATATGGACTTGAGGTAAGCGGCTGAGCCGGCCGCCCTCCTGGCACGCATCTCTTCACTCCTTAGAGGCCACCGCGGTTACCGGTGCGCGGAGTCCGCCCCTCCGCCACCTGAGTCGGGCACGAGCATCCGGATCGTGCCATCCTGCCTCGACGTGATGAAAAGCTCGCCGTGGCGGCTGCGGCTGATGTGCAGATCGGCGCGGGTCATGGGCGGCGACACGCATGTGCCGGGCAAGGTCCTCAGCGTCTTCGAGCCGCACACCGAAGCGATTCGGAAGGGGAAGCTGGTGAAGCCCACTGAATTCGGGAAGCTGGTCACCATTCAAGAAGCCGAGCACCAGATCATCACCCATTGTGAGGTGCACGAGAAGCGCCCGGCCGATCAAACGCTCTGGGTCCCCGCCCTGGATTGCCACCAGGAGATCTCTGAGCGGGCTCCCTTCCTGGCGGCCGCTGATCGCGGCTTTGGCTCGCGGGCGAATGAACACACGGCCCTGGACCGAGGCGTGCGTCGCGTGAGCCTGCCGCACCCCGGCCGACGCTCCCCGGCCCGCCGTGCGCATCAGCACCAGCGTTGGGTCCCGACGCGGCCAACGCTGGCGCGTCGGCTCCGAAGGCCGCATCAGCGTGTTGAAACGTCGCCACGGCTTGAATCGCTGTCTCTACCATGGCCAGGCGGGGATCGACCGGTGGGTGGGGCTGGGCGTCATCGCCAGCAACCTGCTCTCCATCGCCACCGCCCAAGTCTGACAGCAGCCACCGAGTGGTCCACGGGCGAGTTCGCAAGCTCTCGACGGACGCGTGCGTGATATACACCAAAGAAGCTGTTTCACCGAACCGATTTTTTCACCGGAAAGTAGGCTAGGCGTCGGTCCTGTAGGCGTCGGTCCTCGTCCCTGCGCGACCGGGAGCACACGCTGCACGCTCGGACCCACGTGCGCGCTCCAGCGTGCACGGACGCGCCTTTCGATCGGTTTCCAGCCTACGGCGCCGTATCGCTGCGGGGCGGAGCCACGACTGAGCCGCCCCGTGTCAGCTCCAGGAAGCCGTTGGCATCCGCGAGGAACCGGTTCCCGACCTCGGGATTGCCGTAGCGTAGGAAGACATCTGCAAGCTGGAGATGGGTGACGTAGAACTGCCAGGGGATGTTGGCGGTGGAAAGGTCGGGCCAGATGTCCCGGTCGCGCAGTCCGCGGTACGTGTAGACGCTGTCCACCAACGCTACGGTGCGGTCCACATCGATCCAGCCGCCTCCCACTTCGCGTGGCAGCTGCGCAAGCGAGGGCACCGCGCTCAACTCGCCCGGCCAGAGACGAGTGACCAACCCCTGTCGCACGCCGTGCTCGGCCAGCCCCAGCTCGCTGCCGAGCCCGGTCGTGTTGGCAAAGTAGATGGGCCGCTCTTCGACGCTGTCTCGAATGACCGCAAGCGCCAGGACGTGGCTACGACTGAGCTGCATCCCTTGCGCATACTCGACCTCGAGCGTGCCCAGGCGCACCCGCAGCGGGGCACGCCCATCCCAACCCGTGATCCGGTCGAGCTCCTCGGGGGCGAGTGAGAGGATCGAGCGCGCGGGAGCAGGCACGTCCGCATAGAAGGGCGGAGTCGCAACCGGGCTGAACGGCCGCTGCTGCTCCGGCTTCGTCAATCTTTGCAGCTGCCTCGGATACCAGCTCGTAGCGAGATACTGGCCCACGATCACCGTGACGTCCCGTCGCACCCCCTCGACTTCCTGCACGTACCACAGGGGGAACGTGTCGTTGTCACCATTCGTGAAGAGCACGCCGTAGGGCTCGACGCTCATGAGAAGGTCGTAGGCCCAGTCGCGCGCGGCGTAGTCACCATTTCGAGCCGCCCAACGCCAATTCGTGATGAGCGGGATGACCGCAACGATGAGTACGGGTGAGACCAGCACGAACGGGCGGGCGGTGCGCAGGCCGCGAGCAATCAGGCGCCCAATGCCGGTCAGACCCACGCCGGCCAACATCCCCCAGAGCGCAAAGCTGGCGATGAAGAAGTAGTCCCGCTCACGGACCTCGTGCCGCCCCAGATCTTGAATGTGCGGAGCCAGCGAGAAGCCGTACTTGAAATTGAGGTAGAAGACCAGCCCCAGAGACAGCGTCAGCGTGAGCGCGACCAGGTAGAGCCCGGCCTCGCGGTCGGCGCCCCAGGCGATCCGCAGCCCGTACAAACCCAGCAGGAGGAAGAGGGCCGTATAGAGCAGCCGCATGTTGCCGTAGGTGGGCTCCGGCGCCACCCCTCTGGCCCACTGCCAATCGAAGTACTGGAAGAACATCCGCAGCTGGTCCACGAACGGAGACTGCCGCGCGGTCAACGGGGGCTTCTGGTACTGCTCCCGCCGCAGGTTGGCCGAGAGGGCGCGACACCCCTTGGCGCCCAGCGTGTAGATGCTCACGGCCGCGTCCACGAGGCGCTCGCATGCCGGCTGACCTTCGTTGATGACAGGGTCGCGCGCGGCCCGGATCGGCAGGAAGAAATTGACGGACAGCCCCAGCACGAGCAGCACCGGCGCCCGCACCCAGAGGGCACGGCTCAGCAGCGTCCGCGGCTCGACTCGCAGGAGAAACAACGCGAGCGCGGGGAGCGGCAATACGGACATCAGATGGTTCGTGGACCCGATGGCCAGGGCGTAGAAGGCACCGAGCAGGTAGCGCAGACCCGCGGGCTCCTCGCGTAGGTCCCGCCAGCGCAACGCGAACCAGGTTACCAGTGCGATGATCGTGACGCTGACCGTGTACACCTTCTCGTTCACGTTCGACTGGTTCCACACGGTGAACGCGGTGGCGCCGATCAGGGTAGCGCTCACTGCGCCGACGACCGCGAACCAGCGGGGCGCCTCCAGCCTGCTGAGGATCCGGTGAGCGACCAGGAACCAGAAGAAGGACGCAAGCGCGCTGGTACAGGCGGCGAAGAGGTTGATGCGCACCGCCGGCTCGAGTCCGGTCACGCCGAGAAGCGTGCCCCAAACATGAGCCAGCAGCACAAACAACGGATTTCCCGGGGGGTGCGGTATGCCCAGAATCTGGGCGGTGGCGATGTACTCGCTGGTATCCCAGAACGCTGTGGTCGGGGATAGCGTGAGCAGGTAAAGCGCGAGCACGGCAGCGCTGGTCGCCGCCGCCGCGCCGTAGGCTGGTCGGTAGCTTGTGGTCACACGTCAGGGCTTGGTGGCTTCTGCCGCCCGCAGCGCCGACCGCGCCGCTTCGCGAACGTCCGCTTGCCGGTCGTTTGCCGCTCGCTCCAGCACCTGCAACGCGTGGGGTGTTCCGATGGCTCCGAGGGCTCGCAGCGCCTCGATTCGCAGCCGCATGGGTGTACGCGAGAAGAGACCGCTGGTCGTGAGCTTCTCGATGGCGGGCACCGCGGTCGCGTCGCCGATGCGGCCGAGCGCACGGATGATCTCGATCTGGGAGTCCTCGTCACTTTCGACCCCCAGGCGCTCCATGAGCGGCTTCACGGCGCGCTCGACCTTGAGCACGGAGACCGCCAGCGTGGCCGCGGACCTCACATCCGCCTCGGGATCGGTCAGCAGGCTGAGCAGCAACCGTTCCGCATCGGGCCCGCCCAGCTTGGTGAGCGCGGTCACCGTCTCGCGTCGCACGCGCGGATCGCCGTGAGCCAGCGTCGCCGTCAAGTGCGTCAGCGCCTGTGGTCCGCCCACCTCGCCGAGAATCGTGACGGCGTTGCGCACGACGAACCACCGCGAATCCGCCAGCATGCCCTCCACCAGCGGCATGCCCATGCGCCCGAACTTCACCAGCGCATCGATGTACGCCCGGCGAGCGGCCCGGTCGTCCGTGCGCCCAAGCGAGTCTGCCACCGCCTGCGCCGCGTCCGTCCCGATGCGGGTGAGCACCCCGATCAACGCGTCGCGGACCTCCTCCTCGCGCGCAGACGTGCCCAGCTCGTCGGCGATGCGCTGCACCACCTGCGGAATGGCCAGCTCGACGACCCTGGCGTACAGGTCATCCCGTCGCTCGGGCTCGACGTTGTCTCGAATCTCGCTCGCCAGCACGACCACGGCCCGCGCCAGCGGCTCCACGTCGAGGTTCTGACGAAGCACGGTCCCGACTTCCTTGATGCGCGGTTCCAACCGCGCCCTGCTCTGCGCATCGGCCGCGATGTACGCCTCCGCGAGCTTCACGATATCGCCTTCTTCGATCTCGCGACGCCGCATCGCGTCGAACATGGACTCCTCGGGGTCCGCAGCTCCCATCATACGCCCTCTCCCTGCCTCCGAGCTCGCAAGCGATTGGAATTGCGGGAAGAACCGGAGAGGCTGACAATGTTTAGAGAGGGGCCTCCCCGATCATGACAGAACCTTAAATATATCCACGCTGCGCAAGATGCGCGAGCATTCGAGCTGGCTAGCACTGGGCCATTCAAACTGACCACTGCCAGCTTGCTTGACGCCCGCGAAACCCACACTGAATATGCATCGAGTTGCGCCTGGCCGCCGTCACTCAGCGAGGAGGCAGTTATGGACCACAGCATACGCAAGGTCGAGTACTACTACATCACGGTGTCCGACAAACCGGGGGAAGGCGCGCGCGTGCTGTCGCACTTCCGTGATGTGGGCGTCAATCTCATCGCCTTCCACGCGTTCCCCAGCGCTCGTAAGGCTCAGCTCGACTTCGTTCCCGCCGATTCCGGCGCGTTCAAGACCGCCGCACGCGCAGGCAGGTTCAAGATCAGCCGAGCCAAGACTGCGTTCGTCGCTGAGGGCCCGGACCGCGTGGGAGCGGCCGCGGAGGTTCTCGAAAAACTGGGCGCGGCCAAAATCAACGTCATCGCTATGGACGGCCTGGCGACCGGTGGTCGATTTGCGCTGCTGTTCTGGGTGGAACCGCGGCAGGTGAAGAAGGCCGCTACCGTGCTCGGCGCTTCCTGATCGGCCCGCGATCCAGCCGGGCCGCTCGCTGCAAGCTACGAATCTGTCGAACATGAGCGGGAGAGACGCGATGATTCAGCCCCACCTCGGATCCCTGACCCCACGCAAACGTCCGTTTGCGCGGGGACCTCAAGCCGCGCGCAGCGCACCCGAACGGAGCCGTCCTGACCGCGTGCAGCGGAGACCATCCGCGGCGGCTCTGGCCGGCACGCTGATCCTGGGCCCGTTTCTCCTGAGCGGCGGACCCGGCGGCACCCTCGGGCCGCTCGAGTCGCCCGCCGGCGCCGCTGCAGCGCTCGCCGCCACACCCCAGGGCGTTGACCCACAGCTGCCTCTCCACAATGACGCGTTCAAGACATACTGGTTCTCGGGCCAGGCGGAGCTGAACCGCTACCGCCTCGAGCAGGTGCGCTACGGCGAGGTTCACGAGGGCGACGCCGTCCTGATCTTCGTGACCGAGGACTTCCTGCCGGACAAACAGGTGAAGGACGAATCCAGCGATCGGACGAGAACGGGCTCCTGGCCCATCCTCAAGCTCAACCTCTACCGCCAGTTCGTCACCGGAATCTACCCCTACACCATGATGACGTCCGTATTCTCGCCACTGGACGTGGCCGCCCATCCGCACGCGCTCAAAACCAGCACAGCCGTGCAGGAATGGTGCGGCAACGTCTATTTACAGATGAACCTCCGTAACCAGCGTTATGACGCTATACTTCACTCCTACTTCGAGGACGAAGCGGACCAGCGCGTGTCCCTGGACGCGACCTGGCTAGAGGATGAGATATGGACCCGCATTCGGATGGCGCCGTTCACCCTTCCGCAGGGCGACCTCCGCATGATCCCCGGCGGCCAGGAGAGTCGGCTGCGCCACTCCCCCCTCCGCGTCGAGCGAGCCCGCGCCTCCCTGGAGCGGCATTCCGACGGATCGGCGAGCTACGTCGTCCAGTACCCTGACGCCGCGCGCACGCTGACCATTCGGTTCGGCCAAGCTTTTCCCCACGAAATCCTGGGCTGGGAGGAAAGCTTCGCACCGACCGGTGGAGCAGCGGCGCCCACGCTCACCACCAGGGCCACGCGCACGCACGTCCTCAAGACCGACTACTGGGCAAGGCACGGTAACGCGGACCGGGTGTTGCGCGCTCAGCTGGGGCTCCCCTGACGGGCGGGGAGCCGCGCCGCACCGTGCACGCATGACCCCGGGTCGCCGCCATTCTTCAGCCGCAACAGCCACCCGCACGCTGAAACTCGCCGAGCGTGCGCATGAGAAAAGCCAGTTCAAGGCCGCCGCCGAGCTCTACAGCAAAGCAGAAGCCCTCTTCCTGCGTGCCGGTGACCGAGAGCAGGCATTGGCCAGTCGCTTCGGCAAGGCTCACGCGCTTCGGCTCACGGGCCACTTTCGCCGTTCCATCGCCGCGTACCGCGGGGCCGCTCGGCAGGCCCGCGCGACCGGCGACAGCGCCATGCTCGCCGACGCCCTCGCCGGTCAGGCTATGGCTCTGCGCGCCTTGGGACACCTGACCGACGCGCATTCCCTCCTGACCCGGGCCGGCCAGCTCTACCTCACGGACGCTGACCCGTCGGGCTACGCCTATACGCTCTGGGCGCTGGGTGGAGTCCATCGCCTGCGCGGCGAGCTCTCGCACGCGCAGCACAAATTCCAGCGAGCCTTGCGCCGCTATCAGGTGATCGGCGAGCCCGAGGGGGAGCTCTACGCCCTGTGCGGCCTCGGAGGAGTGAGCCGCGTTCGCGGTCGCTACGAGGATTCACTGCGATTCTACACGGAAGCAAACCATCGCTTCGGAAAGGAGCTACAGGACACGTTCGGTCTGGCGTACTCCCACTGCGGGATCGCCAACGCGCGGCGCATGGTCGGCGACTTCGCCACCGCCCATTCCCACTTCAGCCTGGCCAGGACGCTCTACTCGAGGATCGGTGACCGGGCCAGCCACGCCTATACGCTCTGGGGCCAGGCGACCGCGTACAAGATGCAGCGCAGGTTAGACCGGGCAGCCGTCCTCTTCCGTCAGGCCGGCGAGCTGTTCCGGGCCACACGCGATTTCCGCGGCCGCGCGTATGTGGCACTTGGGTTGGGCGAGCTCGATCTGATGGCTGGACGTCTGAAGTCGGCGCGCCGGCGCTTCGAGTATGCACGTGCGTGGGCTCAGAAACACGGGTACGTTCTGGAAAGCCTGCACGCACGCCTGCACCTTGCGCTGCTCCGGTCCCGCCCTCAAAAGGCCGTGACGGCGTTGCGCGCTCGCTACGCGGCCCTGGGCTCCAACTTTTCCCCTCGACTTTCGCCCCCCCTAAACGTACCATAGTGAGTTATGGCGCGCCCGTTGAGGCGAGCCAGGCAGCCCCGTCCTGCCCCCTAAATGTCATTTTGTTACATGCGAGCAAGGCCTGCTCGACGGGAGTTCCCCCTCCCGCGAACTCCGATTTGTCGTGGCGCCGCATGGAAACAAATGTTGTTGCCAGCGGTACACATGGGTCATTCGGGAATGTCCGATTACGGCAAGTGGGTCAGCATGACCGAGGTGCCCGGCAAGAATTACTGAGCAGGCAGTAATCGTTACCGAAAACGCGTACCGACATGAAATTCGCAACGCATTCGTATGACTGACAAACGTGGCACTGGACACTCCGGCATCAGGATTGCAATTAGATTTGACATTGGTCGGAAGGGATGAGTTTTCGCCTGAGACCGACGCGCAGGTGAGGAGCGTTATGAAACCAACCGAGGTCGGAACGAAGTCGTCCGATGGCACGAAGAAATCCCCGGACGCCAAGGCGCAGCCAGCCGAAGCAAACGCGAAACCTGCCAGCGCCCGAACTGTTAGACTCCTCGTGTCACCGCAACCTCGGTCCAAGCCGGGGCGGTTCGGGGCTTTTGTGCGTAGGCTATTGCCCGTAGCAGGTGGTCGCGCGTGTCCGATCTGTGCTCAGCGGACGGAGCGCGTCCATACGCCCTGGTACTACCGTCCCCTGAGGTGGATCGTGCGGGGTCGTTCTGGTACCCGCTATTGCTCTCGGTGCCGCAAGAGGTGGTTCGCGCTTGGCGACGGTCCCAGCCGAGACACGGAGGTGATCGCGATGCTGAAGGTCCGGCCCGTTCGGGGCGTCGCGACGCGCGGCTCCCGTCCGCAGCCCCCGGAGGTCAGGGTCGGACTCGGGCAGCCGCCCGCAAGGGTGACCGGAGCCCCTGCTACGCCCGGAAAGAAAGCTGAGCAGCAGTTGGACGCGGTTCGGCTATTGACGGTGCTGATCGACGCCCTGGCCAAGCTCGAGGCCGAGCTGACGGGTTCCAAGCGTTTGCCGAGCCCGAAGTCGAAAAATCCCGAGGACCGGTCGATGATGGATTAGTGCGCGCTGCGCCGCTTCGAGAGGCAGGTTCGGACTTGGGCTGTGGCGCTGAGATAACATGCCGGCCAGTGCCCCCGCCAGGACTCGAACCTGGGGCCTCGGGATTAAAAGTCCCTTGCTCTACCAACTGAGCTACGGGGGCG
>JACQVC010000005.1 GCA_016209995.1 Gemmatimonadota bacterium | reverse complement strand
GCTCTTACCCGCGAACCCGCGAACCCGCAAACCCACTCACCCGCCGGGGTGTTTCAGGCGGGCGGGGACGGGAACCTCCACCCGGCCATGGCAGTATGAATGCACGTTCCAGTTCGAGTCTGCCGGGTAGTCGTCCGGGCGGGGTCACGGAGGGAGGCGGATCCGACCTGCCCCGGCGGTCCGCGACGTACACGGTTGCGGGCGCCGGAACCTGACGCTGGCGGGGGCGGTACTAGACGCCTTCGTGAGTGAAGCAGGTGGCCACGCTGGTGGCGACCGCGAGTCGTGTCGGACCGTGCGAGGAGGGTATCAGCGGCGTATGGACTGCAGCGAATTCCTGGCTAGCCACTCCGAGTTTTTCGACGGAGTCCTGAGCGGGGAGAAGGCGCGGGCGTTTTCCCGCCATCTGGCAGCCTGTCGATCCTGTGCCCGCTATCACGAGGTGGTACGCCAGGGCCGCGAGCTTCTGCGCAGCCTACCGCCGATCGAGCCGTCCCACGACTTCTACCCCCGCCTTCAGCACCGTCTCTACCACCTGATGGATGCAGCCCAAGCGGAGCAGGGATCCAGGGCATCGGGGACGAGCACGGCAGCGGCGCTCGCGATCGCGCTGGCGATGACCATCGCGGCCTGGAGCCCGCTCGTCCGTGCGGAGGCCCCGCAGATCGACCTCCCGGCTATCGTCGTCGACGAACCTCCGCCGCCTTTTTCGCCGTACACGTTTCCCGCCGTCGCGTCTCTCAGCTACCTCGCGTTCCCGTCGGCGCTCACGGCCGAGGCGTTCTGGAACCGGTCGAACATGCTTCTATACCTGTACTCCCCCTTGGGGTGGCAGGACCGGCAGGCCCGGTCGGCCGGCTTGATGCGCACGGCCGTCGTCGAGTGATGCCCCCCTCGCGTTCCCTTGCCGCTCGGGAGGGGTCGCGTGTTCGGACAGGGTCCTAAAAATCGGTGTGGTGCCGTGCTGACGCCTGAAGCGCTCGCGGATTGGCTGGAAAAAGGCGGGCGCGGTGGTGTTTTCTTTCTCCACGGAGAGGACGAATTCCGCAAAGAGGAAGCCACCCGCGCGCTGCTGGACGCTCACCTCGAGCCCTCCACTCGTGACTTCAACTTCGATTCGTTTCGCGGTGCGGAGCTGCAGGCCGACCGATTCGCGAGCACACTGAGTACCCCACCGTTGCTGGCGGAATGGCGGGTCGTGCTGGTGCGGGAAGCCGAGGCACTGGCGTCGAGCGCCCGCCTGCGCGCGATCGTCGAGGAGTTTCTCGAGCGCACGCCGCCCGGCCTCGCCCTGATCCTGGCCGCGACGATTCCGGCTCGCTCGACCGCGCGGTTCTACCGGGATCTCGAGGCCCGCACGAAATCCGTCGCCTTTGCCGAGATCGAGGCGACCGACGTCCCGGGCTGGCTCATGCAGTGGGCGAAGACTCACCAGCATGCCGAGCTGGACGAAGCGGCGGCGCGAGCACTCGCGGAGGCCGTGGGCACGGATCTGGGCGTGCTGACCCGCGAGGTCGAGAAGCTGGCCAGCTATGCCGGCGGTCGCGAGATCACCGAAGAACACGTCCGCCAGGCCGGGATCGCCCTGCAACGTCAGAATCGCTGGGCCTGGTTCGACATGGTCGGAGAGCGCCGTTTTCGCGATGCGGTTGCGGGGCTGCGGACGCTGCTGGCGCAGGGCGAGACGGGCGTCGGACTCACGATCGGACTGGGCACCCAGCTCCTGCGCATCGGCGTCGCTCTCGAGAGCGGAACGGCCGGCCTCGAGCGCGTGCTGCCGGGCAACCAGCGGTGGCTGGCGCGGCGCATACTCGGCCAGGCCAGGCGCTGGTCGCCCGCCACGCTGGCCGCCGCGTTGCAAGGGCTTCTGCGCGTGGATCAGCTCCTCAAGGCCAGTACGCTGACGCCGGAGCATTTGCTGGAGGGATGGCTGCTCGCGCAGCTGGTGGTCGAGGCCACCGAGGACAAAGTCGCGTGAACAGGATCCCCCTCTCCCTCCTTGCGTGGTGCTGCATGCTGTCCCTGACGGAGCCGGTTACCGTGCAGGCGCAGGAGCTGTCATTGCAGGTCATCGACTCGCTGGCTGCCAGTGGCGACGTGGGACAGGCGAGGGCGGCGCTCGACGAATGGTGGCGCGAGCGGGGTGACAGCGCCTCGCGAAACGATGTCCAGCTGGCGATCTGGCTGCGCGGCCGGCTGTCTCTCGACGCCGCGCGCGCGGAGCGCGAGTACCAGCGCCTGGTCGTCGAGTTCCCGGGCGGCCGCTACACGGACGGAGCGCTGCTGCGTCTCGCCCTGGCGGCCCAGAGTCGCGGCGATGTACCGCGCGCGGCCACGTATCTGGAGACACTGCTTCGCGATTATCCGTCCAGCTCGCATCGCGCCGACGCCTCACGCCGACTGGCAGACTTTAGGGCGAATGGCTCTCTTGCCACCGCCCAGGCCACGAGCGCAGCGGCGGCCGCTGCTCGGACAGCGCCCTCGCCAGGCACTCGGCCGGCCAGCGGCGGTCTTCCCCCGGCCGCGGAGCGTCCTCCCCCGGCCGCGGAGCGTACCCCGGCGCCTGCAGCCGGCGAAACGGGGCGGTATTCCGTCCAGCTGGGCGCGTTCAGCAGCGAGACACGCGCCCGTAACCTCGCGACCGCGTCGCGCAGGGGCGGGTTCGAGTCGCGCGTCGTTCGGGTGCCGGGCAGCCGGCTGATCCGGGTGCGGGTGGGCCGCTTCTCGACGCAGGAGGCGGCCGCGGCGGTACGTGCCCGTGCGGTAGCCGGAGGGTTCGCTGCGGCTGTCGTCAACGATGCCACCGTAGAGCAGCCAGTCCCATGAGCCGGGATGACGACGGCGGGCGGGGGTGGAACATCCTGCTTGCCGAGGACAACGAGGACTACGCAGCGCTCGTCCGCATTGCGCTCAGCCGCGTTGCCGACGGACCGCTCGAGCTCGCCTGGGTGAAGGACGGCGATGCGGCGCTGCGCGCGGTCGAGGAAGAAGTTCCCGATCTGCTGATTCTCGACCTGCACATGCCGCGCGTGTCCGGGCACCAGGTGCTCGCCGAGCTGAAGGGCGATGAGCGGTTCCGCACGATCCCGATTGCCGTGCTCAGCGCTTCGCGAGATGATGAAGACGTGGCGCGCACGTCCGGACTCGGCGGTAACCACTTCATCACGAAGCCGCACGGCGTGTCGGAGCTGGAGAAGAGATTGAAGTCGTTGCTCCACGATCTGGCCGAGCTGGGTGTGGTGCGTCGGGGCGCCGGCGAGATGAATGTCAATGCGATGACGGTCGGAGGTCCGTTCGCGCTGACCTCGCGTGCCAGGTTCTGGGCGGGCGTCGCCGTGGTGCTTGCCGTGATGCTCGTGATCTTCTTCTTCTTCTGACGTCGTTGAGCACCACAGTGAACCGAACGCCTGAAGTTTGGGCACCCGATCGTCCGCCGTGGCTCGCGTTCGACGCCGACGAGCCGGACTCCGCTTCCGGACTGGTCGCGGCGCTCGCGGTGAGCGACGGCCCTCTGCTGGCCTTCGTGGCGACCCCGCGCGTGGAGAGTGAAGACTGGGCGGCGCACGCCGTTGTGACGCTGGCCACGCGTGTGGCAGGGCGTGGTCGCAAGGTCTTGCTCGCGGACCTCAGCCTCGACCGGCCGCGCCTGCATGAGATCCTGAGTATGGACAACGCCGAGGGAGTGACCGACGCGTGTCTCTATGGCGCGTCGCTGCGTCGCATCGCGACCGAGGCTCCCGGTCATGGCTTCCTCTTCGCGCCGGTAGGCAGCTACACGCCCGACCCCGAATCGGTCGCCCGTCACGCGCGCTGGGACTCCCTGGCCCGCAGTCTCACGGACGCCGGCGTCGTCGCGTTCCTGTACGTCCCGCTCGAGGTGCCGGGTTTCCACGCGATCGTGGGCCGCGCTGCGCGGGTCGTCCTGCTGATGCAGCAAGAGGAAGCCATCGCGCCGGAGGTGCTGGCCGGACTAGGGGACAAGCTCACGGCGGCCCTGGGGCCGACTGCCGCGCCGGAAATCGCCGCGGCGGCAAAGACCATGGTGCCGCCGCCCACGGGCGAGATCAAACCGGCGGTTGTGTCTCGCGCTCCCATACCCGAGCGCCAACTGCTCGCCACCGGGCGCAAGGGTCACAAGTGGAACATCATCCTCGCCGAAGACAACGTGGACTACGCGACGCTCGTGCAACTGGCCCTTGACCGCGTATCGCCCAGGCCGGTGCAGCTCGAATGGGCGTCCGACGGCGATGCCGCGCTCGCGGCGGTCGAGAAGCAGCCGCCTCACCTCCTGATTCTCGACCTGCACATGCCGCGCCGGTCGGGGCACGAAGTGCTGGAAAGACTGAAGAAGAGTGACGAGCTGCGTCGTATTCCCGTGGCCGTGCTCAGCGCCACCACGGAGGACGAGGATATCGCACGCGCCTACGGGCTCGGCAGCAACCACTTCATCCAAAAACCCAGGACCGTGGGCGAGCTCGAGCGCAGGTTGAAGTCGTTGCTCGACGAGCTTCCCGAGCTGGGGGGGATCCATCGGGGCGCCGGCGAGATCGAGGCCACCGGGATGGCGGTCCGTGCCACGCGCTCCGGCCACTTCGCGAAGATCGCCGCAGCCTTCCTCCTGGTGCTGGCCGCCGCAGGCGCCCTGTACTTTTACCTGGCGCGCTGAGGCCTCCGCGCGTTTTCCCAAGAGCTACCGAGATGGGCTGAACTCACTGCCAACTCTCCATCCACGACCTTGCCCGCGCGACCTCAAGGCGATGGCCGAGCTCGAGCTGCTGGGTGAGGAGGGTCACGAAACCTGGCCGTCCGGCGGTGATATATTATGGACGCTAGGAGAAACCAGATGTCCCATCCCAACGTGGAATCAGGCGTGGAACGCGCCGGCGCGGCGCCTACTGCGAGCGACATCGCCGTCGTGGATCTTCCCATCGAGGGGATGCACTGCGCGGGCTGTGTCGCGACGGTCGAGGGCGCGCTGTGCGAGGTGTCCGGGGTCGAGGAAGCCAGCGTGAACCTGGCGACGGGGCTCGCCCAGGTGCGCTATCGGTCGGACCAGGCGGACGTGGACGCGTTGGTGCGTGCCGTCCAGGGTGCGGGCTACGGGGTCAAGCGCGAGCGGGAAGGCGCGGCAGAGCGCGCGGCTGAAGAGCGGCTGCGTGAGTACCGCGAGAAGATGTCCCGCTTCCGGGTCGGGGTGGCGCTCTCGCTGCCCGTGCTCGCGGCCGGGCATGCGGACATGCTGCCCGGGCTGGCCGGTCTGGGCGAGGGCGAGCTGCGCGCGCTCTGGGCGCTTTCCGGCATTCTGACGCTTCCCATCATCCTGTACGTCGGGCCGCAATTCTTCACGGGCGGCTGGGCGGCATTCCGGCGCCGCTCGGCGGACATGAACACGCTGGTCGCGCTGGGCACGGGC
>JACQVC010000129.1 GCA_016209995.1 Gemmatimonadota bacterium | reverse complement strand
GTACGATTGGCACGCCGGCCGCCTCCATCATCCGGCGGGACTCGATCTTGGATCCGAGGCGGGCGATGACCGCGGCGGGCGGCCCGACGAAAACCAGCCCCGCCTGCTCGCACGCCGCCGCCAGGGCCGGGCTCTCGGAGAGGAAGCCGTAACCGGGGTGAACGGCGTCGGCGCCGCTCCGGCGCGCCGCCTCGATCAGACCCGGGATGGAGAGGTAGCTCGCCGCAGCCGGCGCCGGGCCAACCGGCTGGGCGGCGTCGGCCGCCGCCACGTGGACCGCGCGCCGATCCGCGTCCGAGTACACCGCCACGCTTTCGACCCCGAGCTGGCGGCAGGCGCGGATGACCCGCACGGCAATCTCGCCGCGATTGGCAATGAGAAGCTTCCGGATCATGTGTTATCCTTGCCCGACGCCACGACGGGCCGCAGGCTTTCGGACCCATCGCGCCGCTCATGTTACCGTGTCACCCCAGGAACTGACGCTGGAAATCACACCGCGCACACGGCTCGACGTCACCGACGTCCGGGGACGAGTCGCCGCGCTGCATGGCAACCTCTTCGAGCAGTACGCGAACTGTTTCTACTGCTCCCTGCACACGACGGCCGGGTACCTGCCGCAGAGCTTGGCCGCGCGCCTGAACGCGCGGCCCGACGGCATCGGCCCGTACATCGACGTCTTTCGCACGATCTTCCCGGCGGGCGCCGGCTACCGGCACGACGATCTCGAGGAGCGCGCCGATCTCTCGCCGGTGCAGCGCCCGGTGGAGCCGACCAACGCCGACTCGCATTTGGCGTTCATCGCCGGCGGGCTGCACGCCTGCGTGACGTACTCAACCAGCCGCCCCGGCCCGGTGTGCCTCATCGATCTCGACGGCGTTCACGCCGGCACGCCACGCCGGCGCGTCACGCGACTCGTCGGCTACAACCACGAGGTCGAGGTGGCGCGCACGACGCTGGAAATTCCGGTGTCGTCCCATCCGATTGATGCCATCAACCTGAAGGCACCCAAGCTCGGGCTCTACGGCCAGCTCGCCGAGCTCATCGACCGGCACGGCGTCGCCAAGGGGCGCATCCGGCTGAAGCTGGCCTCGGGCGAGCAGTACGCGAGCCTCACGGTCAACGAGTACGAGACGCTGCTGATGCGGCACGACCTGACCGAAGTGCTGCGGAATCCCCTGCGCTTCGCCGCCGAGAAGGCACGGCACGCGTGGAGCGACCCGCGCGCCGTCCCATCGAAGGCGGTGGACTACGCCAAGTACGACTTCGTGCGCGCGCTCAACGAACTCATGGACGTGCTGGGACTCGGCGCCTCGCCCATCGAGCGGCTGCTCGCGCGGGCGTTGGCCGTGCCGGCGTCGCGCTTCCTCCGGATGAAGCGGTCCGTGGACCTGTTGGTATCGGATCTGGAGACACCCGGGCTGGGCGCCCTCGTGGAAGGGACCTACCAGACCCCCATCATGGTGCAGTGGCGCGGCGCCCGCCGTCGTGCGCGCACCGTCGACGTGATCCTCACGCGCTTCGTGTAGGTCCGGCTGAAGCGGGACACTGCAACAGTCGGCCGGTTCCCCCCGTTCGGTGACCCTCACTGCGCGCGGTGCGTGCGGTCCGGCAGGATGAGCGGACCGGCTGCAGCCGGACCCGCCGGCTGCAGCAGGGCGAGGATCGGCCGGCGCCGCGCCACGGGCCCCGCCCGGGAAACCACACGCCCGTCCAGGCAGAGGCCGCCCTCAGCGGCGTCAACCCGGTCACCCGCGGCAACCCGGGACGAAACAGGCTAATTGGCCGCTCAGCCGTCTAAAGATCCAGGGTGTCATACCCGCCATGACGCCTCCGGCCGATAGGAGGTATCATGAGGGGGATCCTGCGGCGTCGTTTGGCGTCTAAGTCAAGCAGGGGGGCCTTTCTTATGGCGAAGCGTGCCAGCCAGGAAGTCATCTGCCCGCGTTGCGGTCTGCCGAGCGCCCGAATCATCGGGCGGTCCGAGTCGCTGCCGGTGGTGTATCTGCGTTGCGAAGATTGCGGCCGTACCTCGATCGCTCCGGAAGGCTAACCGTTCACGCGTCAACCCTCTATGGATAGGGCGTTCCTGCTCATAGGGGCGCTGGCTGGCGTCGTGGGCGTGGCTCTCGGCGCGTTCGGTGCCCATGGGTTGCGGGCGCGTCTGTCCCCGGAGATGCTGGCCGTCTTCGAGACCGGGGTCCGCTATCATCTCTACCACGCGCTGGCGCTCGTCGCGACCGCTGCCGTCGTGGCGCGGCTGCCGTCGAGCCGCCTCGTCGTCGCCGCCGGGTGGCTATTCCTGGCCGGAATCATTCTATTCTCAGGCAGCCTGTACTTACTGGCGCTCACCGGCGTGGGCGGGCTGGGCGCCATCACGCCGTTTGGCGGCGTCGCCTTCCTGCTGGGGTGGGCACTGCTGGCGATCGCGGCAACGAAGTGGCCGGCGGTCGGTCGTCAGGTGTGACCACTGTCTGCATCACCCGTCCGAGTCGAAGATCCACCGGGCCGTTGTCACGGCTGCCGACCTCGACGCCGGCCGAGGCGCTGAGGGGACGCTCAGGCGCTTGATTTCCTGCCGAACATCAAGGCGTCCACGCTCCAGATGCCGGACCCGCGCGCCGCAATGAACAGGAAGACGAAACAGTAGAAGGCGGCTCGCTCCCCGCCGTTCAGGATGGGCAAGAACGCCTGTGGGAAGTGAATCATGAAATAGGCGAACGCCATCTCGCCGCTGGCGATGAACGCCGCATACGCGCCGAAGAGGCCGAGGAGCACGAGGAGACCGCCGAGGAACTCGATGAGGCCGGCCGCCCCGGGCATCGACATCAACGGGACCGCGTTGCCGTCGAACGCACCGAACAGCTTCTGAGCCCCGTTGCACGCAAAGAGCAATCCCACGACGACGCGCATGGCCGCATAGGCTGGTTCCTGGAAGTTCGCAAGCAGTGGCTTCATTCGGGCTCCTGGAGAAAAAGACCCCCGACAGCAACGCCTCGGCCGTTAGAGAATCTAGGCAGGGGGCAGTCTGTCGGGCGTAGTGTGCAGCCTCGGCCGGACTCCAGCCGCGCGCTCAGGGAAGGGGCGCGGCGGGGGCCGGGCCGGCGGCAACGGCCTCTGCCACGAGCGGCGCCGCTTCGGCCGTGGCCTGCCCCATCACCGCGAGCGCTGCGTCGCGTGCCGCCTCGAACTGCGCCCGCGCCTCCTCCGGCACCGGATCGCCGGGCGGCAGCCGCCGCTGCTCGGTGATCGGATTGACGAAGACGCCGCCACGCGAGAGACGGTAATCAAGATGAGGGCCGGTGACCACGCCGGTCGCCCCGACCCGTCCGATCACCTGGCCCTGTGCGACGCGCGCCCCGGGGCGAATCTCCTTGGCGAAGGCCGACAGATGCAGGTAGTAGGTGTGATAGCCGTTGGCGTGCCGCAGGCGCACCATCCGGCCGGAGGCGCCGTTGTAGGCCGCCGACACCACGACGCCGTCCGCCACGGCGATGACCGGCGTTCCGACCGGGGCGGCATAGTCCACGCCCAGGTGGGCGCGGGCGACGCCAAGCACCGGGTGCATCCGGCTCCGCGAGAACCGCGAGGTGACGCGCGGCGTGAAGGGCAGCGGCGAACTCAGGAAGAACCGCTTCACCGAGCTTCCGTTCTCGTCGTAGTACGCGGCGCGGCCGTCTGGTCCCGCGAAGCGGAACGCCTGAAGCCGGCGGCCGTTGTTGACGAACGTCGCCGCCATGATGTTGCCGTAGCCGGAGAACGCCTCGTCGCGGTACTCCTTCTCGAACACGACGTCGAATGCGTCACCCGGCTGCAGATCGGAGTTGAAGTCCACCTGCGCGGCGAAGACGTCGGCCAGCGCCAGCGCCAACCCGACCTCCTCGCCGGCGCGTCCAATGGCGGCAACGAGCGACGGCGACCTCCGGTCGATGCCGCCGCTCATCGTCAGCAGAATCCGGCTCTTCGGATAGGACAGAATCTCCGCGGTCAGCTCTTCGGGCTCGCCGGCCTCAACGCCGACGGTCCGGCTGACGATGCGGAGAAAGCGGTCGCGGTCGATCTCGTACTCGAACCGCCGGAAGAAGCCTTCGAACGAGACCACAATCTGGTAAGGCTGCCCCACTCGCAGGAGGCGGGGGTTGAAGACGCCGCGCGCGACGTCCACGACGCGCCGCGCGAGGTCGCCGGAGAGGGCGTGCGCGCGCAGCAGGGCATCAAGTGTGCCGTTGAGGGGTACGCGTCCCGTCAGGATCTCGAATTCGCGTTCAAGAACGATGTCGGCGCCGAGGACCGGCCGCGGGACGATCTGTTCGCCCCTGCGGCACGCCGACAACCCCGGCGCCAGCAACAGGATGAGCGCGATGGCATACCGTTTGATCCGCATGCATCGTCCAGTCTAGAGGGTGAAGGCGCGGCGCGCAACCCTATTCTGCAAATCTTTCGTCCCCATCGGCTCCTTTCTGCAGGGCTGGCCTCGCGTCCCGAGCATGCCGTGCACAGAACGATTTGCGGTTACAATCGGCGCGTCAGATGACAACTCCTCGATGCTGAACGTGCCCGACCCGCAGGCGCTGCCGGTCAAGTTCACGCTGAACGCCCGGGTGATAGCGGGCGATCGGGCCGTGTGCACGTATGAAGGAGTCGGCACGTTGACCAACCCGGTGATGTGATCCTCATGTCCAGGTTCGCGCCCGTCCGCTCCGGAATAGCGCTCGCCGCCACGCTGGCGGCGGTGTCGTTGATTTTCTGTGTTGCCGGCCTCGCGCGCGCGCAGGCGCCCGCTTCGGCCGACACGGTGGTGCCGGGCGAACTGCTGGTCGAGCCGCCGACGCTCATCAACCTCGGCTTCGAGTGGTTCGTTCAGGGCGACGAGAACCGGAACGCCAGCGTGGCGGTCTCGTACCGCAGTCGCGGCGAGTCGGCCTGGAAGCCGGCGCTGCCGCTCCTCCGGCTGCGCGGTGAGCGCATCTTCTCGGAGTCGCGAGTGGACGTCGTGGCGCCGAACATGTTC
>JACQVC010000128.1 GCA_016209995.1 Gemmatimonadota bacterium | reverse complement strand
GGGCTGATTGCCACGGGAGAAAAGCCCAGACAATCAGCGAGGGACGAGTCTACCCTTGACAATCGCTCTCATAGAACGCGGAGAACGCGGAGGATACGGAGAGCCCGCGGAGAACTGATTTCAAGATATTTGGAATATCTCCGCGACTCCCACGTTGCTCCTGATTTCTCAAGTCCTCTGCGTCTCCCTACCCCACGCAACGCTTCGTTGCGTGGGGACCCCGGTCCGCGTGAAACGGTTCGTGTACTAAGCTTCCTCGCCTCGCTCCAGAATCGTGACTTCGGCACTCGCGAGCGTCGCCAGCCTGCGGGCATCCTCGAGCGACCCGACCACGTCGCCCCAGTGGATCGGCACGATCACTTTCGCATCGCACGCCGCAGCCGCCCTCGCCGCCTCTTCCGCACCCATGGTGTAATGCCCGCCGCACGGCAGAAACGCGACGTCACACCGGATCTCGCTCATGGACTCGAGAAAATCCGTGTCGCCGGCGTGATAGTAGGTAACGTCGCCCAGCGTGAACACGTAGCCCAGCCAGCCGTTCCGGCGGGGATGAAAGTGCTTCGACTCGTTGTGCGCCGGAACCGCCAGCACGTCCAGTCCGTCGAGCTGGAGCAGATCGCCAGGCCGCAGGAAATGATCCGCGGCCTCATACTGCTTCTTCATCGATACCGGCTCGAAGACCACCGTGCGCGTCCCGCGAATCCGGGCGATGTCTTCCTCCGAGAAGTGATCGTAATGGGGATGCGTCAGAAGGATGAAGTCCGCCTCCTCGCCGCCGGGCACTCCCCACGGGTCTACGTAGAGCACCAGGCCGCCGCTGCGCACCCGGATCGCTGACTGCTTGAACCAGGTCACACCCTGTAGGATCGCGGGCATGGCTCTCCGTCTGTACATTGAGGGAGGATCGATTGGTCCCAAGCTACACGGTGCGGTCACGGTGAAAAAGACTGTTGGCGCGTCGACGACGTAACGGGAGTCGGCTTGCCATGGCTGCACCCGCTTGATTCCGGTCGACCGGTCCGCCAAGATGGCAGCGAGACCGTAATGGATTCAGCGCGCAACAGCGGACGGTCGATTGCGGCAGCCCGGCGCCAACTCCCAGAGCACGGCCAGGATCGCGCTGAAGGCCGTCCCCCTGGCAAGCATCCTGCAGGAGCGGCGATGGTATCGAGCACAAAGCCGAATGGCGAGTGCGGTATCGACCGCCATTTCGGCCGACACGTTACTGAAGCCTTAGAGACGAAAGCCCATGAGTGACCGTTACACTCTACCGGTGTTGCCGCTGCGCGATACGGTGGTTTACCCGGGCGTAGCCGTCCCGATCTCGGCCGGACGTCCTGGCACCGTGGAAGCGATCCAGCGGGCATTGGACGGCGACCGCCGGCTGTTTGCCGTGGCGCAGCGTGAGAATGAGGACGAGCCGCGGCCGGAGATCCTGTACACGGTGGGCACGGTCGCGAGGGTCCTGCAGACCCATCGCGTTCGTGGCGGCGTGCAGCTCCTGATCCAGGGCGAGGGCCGAGCCCAGGCCATGGGCTACGATCGCGAAGGCGAAGAGATGCTCATGGCGCGGCTGGTCGAGATGCAGCGCCAGCCCCCATCGAACCTGACCGATCCTGCTTTCCAGGCCCTCAATCGCGAGCTGCGCGAGCGCGCGGCTGAGCTGGGGACTCGCCGTGGCGTGCCTTCAGAGGCCTTGAATCAGTTGATTCAGGGCATGGAGGATCCGGGTGGGTTCGCCGACCTGGTGGCCTTCTACCTCGATCTCCCGACTTCGGAGAAGCAGAAGCTGCTCGAGCTACTCGATGACGAAGAGAGGATGCGCCGGGCGCTCGTGGCCGTCCAGCGCGAGCTGGCTCGCATCGAGGCCCAGGAGGAAATCCAGTCGAAGGTCCAGGAAGAACTGGGCGAGCGTCAGCGCGAGATGTTCCTGCGCGAGCAGATGAAGGCGATCCAGAAGGAGCTGGGCGAGGAGGACGAGAAGGGCGAAGTCGAAGACTTGCGCCGCCGGCTCGAGGCCATCGAGCTGCCGGAGGCCGCGCGCGTCGAGGTCAATCGCGAGCTGAAGCGGCTGGAACGGACGCCGCCGCAGTCCGCCGAGTATCAGGTCATCCGCACGTTCCTCGAGTGGATCGGTGAGCTGCCCTGGACCGAGCGGACCGAGGACAAGATCGATCTCGAGCGCGCCGAGCGAATCCTGCAGGAGGATCACTACGGCCTCGAGGACGTGAAGGACCGCGTTCTCGAGTTCCTGGCCGTCCGCAAGCTCCTCGTCGAGCGCAGTAAGAGAGAGGAGAAGGAAGCGGAGGCGGGCGCTGCGGAAGACGCGAGCGCCGAGAAGGGCGAGAAGGCCCCCGAGGGAGAGGCGCCAGCACCGTCCGCCAGCGATGGCGCCGCAGGCGGGGATGAGCAGGCCACGCCAACGGAGGCGGAGGAGCCAGGAGCCCAGAAGAAGGACGGCGACGCCAAGGCCAAGCTTGGTCAGAGCCGCAAGATCGGGCGCGGCCCCATACTGCTCTTCACCGGGCCGCCGGGCACCGGCAAGACGAGCATCGCGCAGTCCATCGCGCAGGCGCTGGGCCGCAAGTACGTGAGGATCTCGCTGGGTGGCGCTCGCGACGAGGCAGACATTCGCGGACACCGCCGCACCTACGTCGGCGCGCTGCCTGGACGTATCATCCAGGGGATGCGGCAGGCGGGGAGCAAGAACCCGGTGTTCTTGCTGGACGAGGTGGATAAGCTGGGCATCTCGTTCCAGGGCGACCCGAGCGCCGCGCTGCTCGAGGTCTTGGATCCCGAGCAGAACCAGAACTTCGTCGACCACTACCTGGGCATCGCCTTCGACTTGTCCGAGGTCCTCTTCATCGGCACGGCGAACTATCGCGACCGGATTCCGCCGCCGTTGCTCGATCGCATGGAGACCGTCGAGTTCGTGGGATACATCGAGCAGGAGAAGCTGGAAATCGCGAAGCGCTACCTGCTGCCGCGGCTGCGCAAGGAAGCCGGGCTTTCCGAGGAGGAGGTCGCGGTGCAGGACGACGCGCTGCGTACCGTCATCGGCGAGTACACGCATGAGGCAGGCGTGCGGCAGGCCGAGCGCGAGCTGGGCAAGATGGTGCGCAAGGTCGCTCGCCGCATCGCCGAGCGCAAAGTGGACAAGGTTACGGTCACGCCTGATACCGTGACGGAGCTGCTCGGACGCCCGCGCGTTCACCCCGAGAAGATGATGCGAGAAGACCTCGCGGGCGTTGCGACCGGGATGTACTACACGCCGAACGGCGGCGACATCATGTTCGTCGAGGCGAACGTCATGCCGGGCACGGGCGACCTGATCCTCACGGGACAGCTCGGCGACGTGATGAAGGAGTCAGGACGCGCCGCGCTCACGTATGCGAAGAGCCATCACGACCGACTGGGCATCCCCGAGGAGCGGATCAAGGACATCGAGGTGCACGTCCACGTGCCCGCGGGTGCCGTCCCGAAGGACGGACCGTCGGCCGGCATCACCATGGCGACGGCACTGATCTCCGCGCTGTCCGCTCGCCCGGTGCGCCATGACCTGGCCATGACCGGCGAGCTGACCCTCACCGGGCGGGTGCTGCCCATTGGCGGCGTGAAGGAGAAGGTCCT
>JACQVC010000121.1 GCA_016209995.1 Gemmatimonadota bacterium | reverse complement strand
GCGTGGCGCGTGTGGCAGGCGATGCAGCCGTTGCGGTAGGGAAGGCTGCTCGAGTCGATGTACTTCTTCTCGGTCTGGGACCAGTACGCGTCATCCGTGGCGCCCGCCTGCGCGTGGCAGGGATCGCATCCCATCTCCATCACCTTGCGCGGCATCTGGGCGTAGTGCGGAACGCCGATGTTCCGCTCCCAGTTGATGCCGATGCCTGCGGGCCCCGGCCCGTAGGAGTGGCCCGCGTCGACCACGTGCTCCTGGTAGATGGCGGCGTGGCAGCCCGCGCAGATGGTCTCCGGCACGCGGCCTTTCACGGCCATGATCGTGTCGTGATTCGTGCCGTGGCAGTCCGCGCAGCTCATCTGCACCAACGGTTGATCGACGCGGGGGTTCTGCCGGCCGGCCCTCCCCATGGCGCTGGCGGCAAACTGGCGTGTGATCGTGGGATTGTAGCGGGCGTGACACGCGGCGCAGCTCGCGCGGTCCAGCTCTCCGCGCGGCAGCTCGGCGACCAGCCGCGCCGGCGCGGGAGGGACGCTTCTCACATACGCGTAGATCTGCTCGATCTCCGCGTCGCTGACGGTGGAGTCCGGGAACGGCGGCATGAGCTGCCGCGGCGCGCGGACCTGTCCGCGGAACGCCTCCAGCGCAAGCGGAGTGTTGGCCAGGTCCGGGCCAACGCCGCCACGGCCGCTCGCGCCGTGGCACCCCAGGCATCCCTTCTCGATGAAAAGGCGCTCGCCCGCGGACCCTTCCTGGGCGGCCGCCCGGGATGTATGCGCGACGAGAACGACTGCGGTCACGAACGTAGCGATAGCCGTACGCATGGTGCTCCCTCGCTGCGGTAGAGTGGCGAACACGGCGCCCCGGAGGGGCCAAGGGGACCAGCCTAGGCCGAAGCGCGCCGTCCTGCAACCACGGGTTCCCCATGTCTCTCGGGCTTCTACGCCGTGGCACGGCTCATGCACTCCTCGTGCGCTGCTAACGGTTGTGCATACGGTGCCTCTGCTGCATCCTAAGAGCCGTCCATTTTTCGAATGGCGGCGCGTGCGTGGTCCGCGCGCAAGGCCTGGTGTAGCGCGCCCACGCAAAGCCGGGTTCGAGCGGCCTCGCCGCAGCAGGCGACTCGCCTGCATGCCGGCGTTCGGCACACGGGTTGCATGAGAAGGAGGATGGCATGGGTGTCAGGGGCGGTTACGTCGCGTTCGGGCTGATGTTGGCTCTAGGCGCGTGCGCCGGCGAGCAGCCACCGCCGCCGGAGACGAGTGCCGCCGCGGTACCCGCGACGGAAGCGCTGGCGCTCCAACTGACGACTGAGCAGGCCAGCGGCAAGGTCGTCTTCGAGACGATGTGCTGGACGTGTCACGGCTCCTCCGGTCATGGAAACGGCCCTGCGGTTCAGGCCACGTCCGTATCGCGACCACCTGATTTCACCACCGGTGATTATCCGCGGCTCACCCCCGCACAGCTCCAGGCCCGCTTTGCGGCCAGGTCACACCCCACGATGACCTACATCCAATCGATGCTACAGCCGGAGGTTTTCCAGGCGGCGCTCGCCTACGTGCCGGCGCTGGGCTATCCGGCGGAAATCCCGGGCAGCGCCATCGGGGGCGCGGCGATGTACGCACTGCGCTGCGTGGGTTGTCACGGCTCGCAAGGTCGAGGCGACGGCCCCGCTGCCACCCAGCTCACCGTCAAGCCGGCTGATTTCACCCAAGACACCCTCATCGCGCGCCGCAACTTCGAGGGCGTGTTCCGCCGCATCAAGGAAGGCGGGGGTCCGGTTCACGGGTCCGCCATGCCCCCCTGGGGTGTGCTCTTCAGCGACGCCGAGATCTGGGACGTGGTCGCGTTCGTAGCCACGTTCCAGCCGGGCAGCGTAGCGGCACGGCCGGTGCCGTAGCGCAGTCTCGTTAGATCAACGCGCCTGCGGCACGACCAGAACGGGCACCTGAACGCGGTGGATCACGCTCTCCGCGACGCTGCCCAGCAGTCCACGCTCCAAGCCCGTGCGGCCGTGCGTACCCATCACGACCAGATCCACGTTGTCCTCGGCCAGGCGGGCCACGATGGCATCCGCGGGTGGCGCGGCGTAGCGGCCGATCTCCCGATGCATTCGCAGCCCGGGCGGCTTCAGTTCTTCGATGAGCGCGGCCAGTCCCAGCCGCGCATGCTCCACCGTGGTCAGCTCCGGCTCGACCCGGGCCACTTCGATCCCGTGGGCGTCCGCCCCGGCCTCCACCGACGAGTAGAACTCGATCTGGGGCACGTGAAACAGCGTGATCTCGCAGCCGAGCGCCGCGCCCCAGCGCACGGCCGTGGCGGCAGCGTTCTTCGACACGGCGGAGAAATCGACGGGCGCGAGGATGCGCTCGACGCGCTCCCGCACCTCGCCGCGCACGACCAGGACGGGCGAATCGCACATCCGTAGCAGTCGATCCGCCGTCGTGCCGAGCAACCCGCGGATCCAGCGGCGACGGCCGGGACCCACCACCACGACGCCGTCCGTGAATTCCTTCGCATAGGCAGCCAGCTCCACATGCGCCTTGCCGACCGCGATCGAGATCGGGAGATCACCTGCGCCCGGAAGCTCAGCGCTGATCGCTTCGCGGACGCGCGTGCAGTGCTGCAGCAGCAGTTCGTCAGACAGAGCCATCCGGTCCGCATGCTGCACGCCAAGCCCTCGGTCCGACGGCGGCTCGTACTGCAGCGCGTGGACAACCTCGACGGACGCGCCGAGAGCCCGTGACAGGGTACAGGCCCAGCGCAGTGGCGTGTCGTCACGCTCGCCCGGATCCAGGCCTACAATGAATTTCATGCCCGCCCCGCGAAGCCAGGCTCCCGTTTCGCGAAGAAAGCCTCCAACCCCTCCGCGAAGTCGGCGCCATCCGCTATGCGAGCCAGCTCTTCCAGCTCCTGGTCCAGGTGGTAGTCGAGCTGATCGACGCCTGCCGCCCGGTTCAGCAGTGACTTCGCGACTCCGTATGCGCGCGTCGGCCCCGTGGCGAGCCGTCGCGCCACGGCCATTACGGCTGCGTCGAATTCCGCATTCGGGAACACCGTGGTAAGGAGCCCCACCTCCCTCGCCTCGCGGGCGCTCAGCCGGGGGTTCAACAGGATCAGCTCCATCGCCTTCCTGAGGCCGACGAGCCTGGGCAGGAAGAACGTCGAGCTTTCCGCGCCCGTGAGTCCCGTCTTGTGATACGCCCACTCGAACGTCGCGCGCTCGGACGCGAACACGAGATCGCACGCCATCGCGATGCCGAATCCGCCGGCCGCCGCGATCCCATCGACCGCGGCGATGAACGGCTTCGGTGCGCGCTTGATCTCCGAGATCGTGCTGTGCAGGTACTCGAGGATCTGCTTGAAGCTCTCGCCGTAGCCGTCGCCCGCGGCCGCCTGCTGCTGCAGGTAGCTGAAATCGGAGGCGTCGCCGTGTCCACGGATGTA
Source organism: Gemmatimonadota bacterium (assembly GCA_016209995.1). GTDB lineage: Bacteria > Gemmatimonadota > Gemmatimonadetes > Longimicrobiales > Gaopeijiaceae > JACQVC01. The sequence continues at coordinate 4,020 of JACQVC010000121.1, read as the reverse complement.
CTTGAGGTCGGCGCCGCTGCAGAACACGCCTCCGGACCCGCGGATCAGCACGCAGCTCACCTGCTCGTCGCGGGCGAACGAGAGTCCGGCCTTGCGGAAGTCCTGGGCGGTCTCGACGTCCAGCGAGTTGAAACGCTCGCGGCGGTCGATCGTGATGATGCCGACCGCGCCATCCCGATCCATACGGATGTGCTTCACGGTGCCGCGCTCGCCGCCGCGAGGGCGGCCTCAGGCCGAGCGGCACCTTGCCGCCGGGTCCCTGGGCATTCGCAGCGATTCCCCGTCCGGTGAGGTGCGCGCATCAGCATATGCGTGGCAGCGGCTCGCCTTCGGACTCCGCGAGGAGCCGGCGGCCGATCCCGGTATCGACGACGACCTGACCGATGCGTTCGCTCGTGCAAACGCCCACGATCGCTGCAGCGCGTCCCAACGGGTGCGCGCGCAGCGCGGCCACGATCGCCTCCGCGGCTGCGGACCGCACACCCAACAGCGCCTTCCCTTCGTTCGCGATCTGGAACGGATCGAGCCCGAGCATTTCGGCGGCCGCGCGAACTTCCGGCCGCAGCGGCACCTTCGGCTCCTCGATCAGGATGCCCACGCGACTCTTCTGGGCCATCTCGTGCAGCGCGCTCGCGACCCCGCCGCGCGTGGGGTCTTTCATGGCCGTCACGCCGCCCGCGACGGCGGCGAGCGCCACGCGAATGAGCGCGTTCAGCGGGGCCACATCGGAGCGCAGATCGCCGGCGAAATCGAACCCTCGCCGGGCCGCCATCAGCGCGATGCCGTGATCGGCGATCGTGCCCGTGAGGACGAGGCGATCGCCGGGGCCAAGTCCCGCATCGGGCACCACGGCATCGGCCAACGCGACTCCCGTGGTGTTCAGCACGATGCCATCCAGCTCACCGCGACCCATGACCTTGGTATCGCCGGTGAGCACGCGCACACCGGCCTCGCGGCAGGTCTCGAGCATCGAGGTTTGGATGCGCTCCAGCTCCTCGCGCCGGAATCCCTCCTCGATGATGACCGCGCTCGTGAGACCCAGCACCTCGGTCGCACCCATCATGGCGAGGTCGTTGACCGTGCCGGCGATGGCGAGGCGTCCGATGTCACCACCGGGGAAGAACACGGGATGGATCACGTGCGAGTCCGTGGTGACAACCAGCCAGCGGTCGCCGAGGCGGATCGCCGCGCCATCGTCCATGGCGGCGAGGCCGATGCCGTCGACCGCAGCGTCGGTGAAGCCGGCCGCGAGCGTCTCTTCGATGAGCCGGCGCATAGCGCGGCCGCCCGCACCGTGCTTCAGCGTGATGATGTCATCGGGTCCCCGGACCGGCGCAGTCGGCTTGACGGCCGCTCGTGCACGCGTCGCCTCGCCGCGGCCCGCACGCGGGGCCTCGCCCTCCAACACGCTTCGCTCCGACGCGCTCATGGGAGCCTGTCCGAGTCATGGGGTGACAGGCTCCTGAGGTCCGGATGGCCTCCGTATTGGTGCCAGATCCTGCACGTCCCCTCGCTGCTCACCATGCACGCCCCGACCGGACTCTCGGGCACGCAGGCGCGGCCGAAGAGAGCGCAGTCTTTGGGCGAGCGGATGCCGGCCATGATGTCTCCGCAAATGCACAGTTGGGCGAGCGTGGGCGGCGCCTGCGTCCAGAGCCGGCGGACGTCGATCGCGAAACGCCGGCGAGCGTCCACGTGCGCGAACTCATCGCGCAGCCGCAGGTTGCCGTTCGGCACGTGCGCGATCCCGCGCCAGCGGCCGCCGGTCGCGCGGAAGACGCGCCAGAGCTGGGCCTGAGCGTTGCGGTTCCCGTCGCGCGTGACGCAGCGGGGATACGCGTTCAGAACTTCGCGCTTGCCGTCGCGGATCAGCTCGACGAGCTCGACGAGGCCCGCCAGGATGTCCAGCGGCTCGAAACCGGCCACCACGACCGGAATGCCGTGTCGCTCGACAAAGCGCTCGAAGATCCCCCAACCCGTGATCGTGGCCGCATGCCCTGCCGCGAGATAGCCTTCCACGCGCGTTCCGGGCATCTCGGCTACGATCTCCATGACCGGCGGGATGTACTTGTGGGCCGACAGCACGGAGAGATTCGGCGGCGGGCCGTCGAGGATCACGGCGGCCGTCGCGACCGCGGTCGTCTCGAATCCCGACGCGAAGAAGACGACCTGATCAGTCGTGTCGCGCGCCAGCTCGACGGCCTGGGCCGCGCTGTAGACGACCTCGACGCGTCCGCCGTCCGCCTGCACCTCCGCGAGCGACCGCGTGGTTCCGGGAACTCGCAGCATGTCGCCGTAGGTGGCGATCACGACGCCGTCCTCGGCCAGTACGATCGCTTCGTCCACCTCGGGCAGGTCCGTCACGCAAACGGGACAGCCCGGGCCCATGATCACATCCAGCCGGCGCGGCAGGACCGTTCTGAGGCCGAACTTGGCAATGGCCTGCTCATGGCTCCCGCAGACGTGCATCACGGACACGCGCTCGCGCCCGATCTCGGCGCACAGCCTCTCGAGCGCACGCGCCAACCCGCGCGCGCGGGCCGGATCGCGGAACCTCAGATCGGTAGTCTCGCCGGCCACCGCCACTTCAGGCGTCATGGAACCGGTCCCGTGCTGCTCGCCTCGATCTCGCCGCGCACGTCCGCCGCCATCATGTCCCCCTCCGCCTCGCGCAGAAGCAGCTCATAGAGCGCCAGCGTCTCGGCGATCTCGGCCTCCGGGATCCTGCGGATGGCAAAGCCCACGTGGTTGAGCACGTAATCCCCAGGCGCAACCGGCTCGTCCACGACGTCGAGCCGGATCTCCCGGCGAACGCCCCAGAACTCGACGGTCGCCGTGAAGCCCTGCACGTCGATGACCCTACCCGGAACGCCTAAGCACATCTCAATCTCAGCGGTTCAGTCCAAATCTGCCCACCGGTGCAAGGAGGCGCTTTTCGGCCCCATAGGGATGTCCAGCGGCATCTGCCGCGGCACCTGGCCCGACGCGCTTCAGGCCAGCGGAGACGAACGCCAGTTCCGTGCCGGCCTGACCCGCGGGTCGGGCAGCCGACCACAACGCATGGCGGACATGGCTTTCCACGGCGTTCAGCGCCGGAGGCAGTGATCAGTCTGACTCGCCCCGCCGGATCGAACGGGACAAAACGGCCCGTCTTGGGTCCATTCCATCCCGGCTCATGACCCGGGCCCCCCAGCTGCACCCAGGTTCGCGCCAGCGCAGGCCGAGTGACCGAGCACGCGGCAGCAGGAACGCTCTTCGCGTGATGACGCACGACCCATTCGGCCATGGCAACCCTCGCGCGCTCTGAGCTACGCTTGCACGCGATGCAGTTGCGAGGCCGGTTTTCGACGAAGTCGCGGGGTGACCCCTGATCTCGGTTTGCGATCTCCACGCAATCGTGTATATCTTGGGGGAGGGAAGTCTCTCCATGGACAAGTCGGTCGATTTTCACCCGCAGGCGATATGGGGAATGATGGAAAGGAAGTTCTCGGAGGAAGATGTCGAGGCGTTTCTTGATCAGTCCGATCGCTCGAGATGGCGGAGGATGAGCCATGCGGGCGGGGACACCTACTCGGTTCGCGGGCAGACCTCGCATGGGAGGGACATTCAGGTCGTGTTCGTGGACAGGGGGGGATATCTGCTTGTCATGGGCGTTTACTCGCCCCTTTGATTCCGTGACCACAGAATTTTGCAGGAATTACTGAAGCGCTTTGCGGGGCCATCAAGAAAGAAGGGCCCGATTGTTAGGCCCGGTACGTTACGCGAAACGTTGGGCTTCAGGCTGAGCCGCTGGCCACGAGGGCAGCAGTGTCCATGGCGTGGATCACTGGGATGCTGCCTGGCGGCGTCAGCTGGCCATCGGGTCAAACGGAGATGAGTCCATGTTCCTAGTCTATGACAAGGACAGCGACATTCTGAAGGTGTCACTGTCCCCGTCACCGAGGCGATACAAGGGGACCAAAGAGGTTGTTGAGGGTGTTTTCCTGGACCTGGATAACGAGGACACTCCTCTAGCGATGG
>JACQVC010000120.1 GCA_016209995.1 Gemmatimonadota bacterium | reverse complement strand
GACGTGCACACGGCCGCGATCATGAACGATCGCTTCGTGAACGTGAAGGTCGACCGCGAAGAGCGTCCCGATCTCGATTCCATCTACATGACGGCGGTCCAGGCCCTGACGGGTCACGGCGGCTGGCCGATGACGGTCTTCCTCACCCCGGAAGGCGTTCCGTTCTATGGCGGTACGTATTTCCCACCGGAGCCGCGTCACGGCATGCCGGCCTTCAGGCAGGTGCTGACCGCCATAGCGCGGGCGTATACCGAGCAACGCGCGGACGTGCTGACGTCGGCGGACCGGATTCGGCGCGCCATCGAGCAGTCGATGACTCACGCGGGGGAACAGGGGGATCTCACCACCGCGTTGCTGGATGAGGCCTATCGCAACCTGGCAGCCCACTTTGACCGCGCGGCCGGCGGGTTCGGTGCGGCCCCGAAGTTCCCGCAGGCTCCGGTTCTCGAGTTTCTTCTTCGCTACCACCGGCGAACGGGGCTCCCTGACCCGCTCGACATGGTCGAGACTACGCTGACCGCAATGATGCGCGGCGGAATCTTCGATCAACTGGCCGGAGGTTTTCATCGCTATGCCGTGGACCGTCGCTGGCTCGTGCCACATTTCGAGAAGATGCTGTACGACAACGCGCTCCTGGCACAGGTGTACCTGCAGGCCTACCAGCTCACCGGTTCGGAGGCGTACCGGCAGGTAACGGAACGGACGATCGACTACGTGCTCGCGGATCTCCGCTCTCCCGAGGGCGCGTTTTACTGCGCGCGCGATGCTGACTCGGAGGGTGAGGAAGGACGATACTACGTCTGGACGAGCGCGGAGATCGACGAGATTCTCGGACGCGAGGACGCGCACCTCTTCCGCCGTTATTACGATGTCACGCCCGGCGGCAACTTCGAGGGCAGGAGCATCCTTTACGTTCCCCACGACCTCGCGGCGGTCGCGCGCTCGGAGGGCCTGCCCCCTGGAGACCTGCAGGCGCGGCTGGCACGCGCCGCCGCGCGACTCCTCGAGGTGCGTGATCGGCGCAGCCCCCCGTTGCGCGACGAGAAGATCCTGACCTCGTGGAACGGACTCCTGCTGCGCGCGCTGGCTGACAGCGCGGCCGTCCTGGGGCGACGGGACTATCAGGATGCCGCGGTTCAGGCGGCCGAGGCCCTGCTGGCGGCCGTCAAGCGCGGGGATCGAATCCTGCATGTGAGCCGGAGCGGGCAGGCCGGGGTGCCGGGGTTCCTCGAGGACTACGCGGCGCTGGCGGATGGGCTGCTCGGCCTGTACGAAGCCACGTTCGACGAGCGCTGGCTGCTGGAAACCCAGTGGCTGGCGGCGCGCACCGTCGAGCTGTTTTGGGATGAGGCACGATCCGTCTTCTACGACGCACCCGCGGACGGGGAAGCCCTGATCGTACGGGCGCGCGACGTGTCCGATAACCCCACGCCGTCTGGGAACTCCCTGGCCATTCAGCTCCTGGCTCGGCTACGCGTGCTCTTCGGTGAGGAGCGGTATGGGCAGATTGCGGAAGCGGCTCTCGGCGGCCTGCGCTCCGTCGCGGCGCATCACCCGCTGGCCTTCGGGCGCCTGCTTGGGGTTTTGGACTTCCAGCTTTCCCCACCCAAGGAGATCGCCATTCTGGGGGAGTTGAGCGATCCGCGCACCCAGGCTCTCATGGGCGTCGTTCGGAGTCGCTATCTGCCCAACCGGATCGTGGTCGTGGCAGAGCCCGGCCGCGCTGCGCAGGTGCCGATTCCCCTCCTCGAACACCGGGAGGCGCCCGATCGCGGCACGCCGACCGCCTATGTCTGCGAGCATTACGTCTGCCGGCAGCCGGTCACGGAGCCCGAGGCCCTGGCCGCGCTGCTCGACGAACGGGATGCGGTCTCGGGTGCTCGTCACTGAAAAGGAGCAGCCCGCCCGACGCTGGCCGCCCCCCGTCGCGCGTGGCTATCTTTTGAGTAGTAGCGGAGAGCGGGCCCCTACCTAAACGGCCGAGGCTCATGGCAACCAGGACGACACGAACGGCGGCCCCGGAGCGCTATCACGGCCTGACCGGCGAACAGCTCGTCGGGCTGTACCGTATCATGGTCACGGCCAGGCGGATCGACGACCGCGAGATCAGCCTGAAGCGGCAGAACCGCACGTTCTTCCAGATCTCGGGCGCCGGACACGAAGGGGTGCTGGTCGCTCTGGCGCAGCATGTGAAGCCAGGGTACGACTGGTTCTTCCTCTATTACCGCGACCGGGCGCTCGTTCTCGCTCTGGGGCAGAAGCCCCTCGATCACTTCCTCGCCGCCGTCGGCGCCGCGGACGACCCCAATACGGGTGGCCGGCAGATGCCCTCGCACTGGGCGAGTCGTGAGCTGAACATCGCGAGCAGCTCGTCCCCCACAGGTACTCAGTTCCTGCAGGCGGTTGGGGCCGCAGAGGCCGAATACCGCGCTCGCCTGGTTCCCGAGCTACGCGAGCATCTGCGCGCTTTTCACGAAGACGCGATCGTGGTCTGCACAGCGGGCGAGGGGACGACTTCGGAGGGCGAGTTCTGGGAGGCCATGAATACGGCCTGCAACCTGAAGCTCCCGATTCTCTTCGTGATCGAGGACAACCAGTACGCCATCTCCGTGCCGGTCGAGGTACAGACCGCGGGCGCCAGCATCTCGCGCCTGTTAAGTGGATTCCCCGGGCTGCACATCGAGCAGTGCGACGGGACGGACGTCCTGGAGAGCTATGACGCCTGCGGCCGCGCGGTCCGTTACGTCCGCGAGGGCCAGGGACCGGCGCTGGTGCACGCGCATGTCATCCGGCCCCACTCCCACTCGATGTCTGATGACGAGCGAGCCTACAAGCCACCGAAGGAGCGGCAGGAGGAGGCTCGCCGCGATCCACTGGTCCGCATGCGTAGCTTCCTGCTGAAGGAGGGCATCGCCTCGGAAGACGAGCTCGACCGTCTCGAAGAGGACGTGGTGGCCGAGGTCGCGGCCGCTGCGGACGAGGCGCTCGGCCATCCTCAGGCCGGGCCGGAGACGGCCACGCGATATCTCTACTCCGAGGATGTGGATCCCACAGGTCCCGATTTCGACACCGAGGACAGCCCGCAGTTCGAGGGCGAGCCGCTCACGATGGTAGACCTGCTCAACGCATGTCTCCGCGACGAGATGGAGCGCGATCCCCGCATCCTCGTTTTCGGGGAGGACGTGGCCGATGCCAGCCGTGAGGACATTCTCGACGAGGTCAAAGGGAAGGGCGGCGTCTTCAAGGTCACGTACGGACTACAGCGCCGTTTTGGGTCGGTACGTGTGTACAACTCGCCGCTGGCCGAGGCGAACATCGTGGGACGCGCGATCGGCCTGGCGGAACTCGGGCTCAAGCCCATACCGGAGATCCAGTTCTTCGACTACATCTGGCCGGCGATGATGCAGATCCGCAACGAGCTGGCCACG
>JACQVC010000004.1 GCA_016209995.1 Gemmatimonadota bacterium | reverse complement strand
GCTTCAGCGCTTCCTCGGCCGACGGCACGACGGAGATCCCGAGGCGTTTCGCGTTCACCGTAATCCGGTGCGACGTTTCGCGCAAGACGAGGACCGCCGCGGCTCTGGACTCCGACGTCACGTCGATGCAATTCTGCGGCAGGTCGTCCACCACCGCATCGATCTCGAGCGCCCCGGCGGCCTTTCCTCGGGATCCGGCCACCACGAACACGCTCGGCAGCGGGAATCCTTTTGCTCTCAGCCACCGCTGCGTTTGAAGCTGGACCGTCCGGCCGGCTGTGGCCGGCCGTTTGGTGAGAAAGATGACCTCCCACCTGCGGTGCATCACCTGGCTTGCGATCGCCCGAACCGTACCAGGTTCGATCTCGTTGAGCGACTCCCAGAAGTCCTTCGTCCCGGCCACGACTTCCCACAACCGTCTCTGCTGGCGGAGCGTGAGGCCTTCTTTCTGCACCTCAGCGACCGGAGGGTTCGCGCCTGGCGCTTCTCGATCCTCGGCGCGATCGTCGGCGGGCGCGTGTCCTTTATTGCTGTCCGCCAAGACAGGATCGGCGGCGCCGGTGCCGAACAGGCGGTACTCGACCATCTTCAGGGCCGAGCGCATGTCGGCCAGTGTGCCGTCAAGGTCGAACGCCACTCGCAGACTCATCGTCACCTACCGCCCTGCCGCGCTATCGCCGCAGCCACAACCAGCAGGAGGCCGATGTTAGACAGCGACCCGGCGACGACGGTATTCTTGGAGAAGGAGTGTCTATGCACAACGAGTTCACCGCCGTGTTTGAACGCGACGGCGAGTGGTACATCGCCTATTGCCCTGAAATACCAGGCGCCAATGGCCAAGGCCACACCAAAGAGGCGGCCCGCCAGAGCTTGGCCGCCGCGATTGCCCTCATTCTGACCGACCGCCGCGAGGATGGCCTTCGCGCGGTCCCGCCGGATGCGGAACGTGAGACGGTCACAGTCGAATGAAGCGCAGCGCTTTGCTGCAGCACTTGCGACGGCACGGTTGCATCCTCAAACGCGAAGGCGGCTCTCACTCCCTGTGGACCAACCCGACCAACGGTGCCGTTGAAGCGGTCCCACGCCATTCGGAAATCCCGAACAAGCTGGCTCGAAAGATCTGTCGAGGCCTCGGAATTCCTGAAATCGGCTGAACGTCGTTCCGATTGTCTCATCCCCTATCGCCTCACATCAGTAATCCAGGCAGCATGGACCGCCTCTCGCCTCCCGCCTAGTTTGAGAGGTACGCCGGCAGCTCGATCCGGCTGGGATGCCGGCCGTCGCGGTGAACTTCGTAGATGAGCGGCGACACCGGCAATGGCGCGTCGAAGATGCCCGCATCGGCGCCGGCAATTGAGATGCGGACAGAGTGGCCAGCCCGGAAGAGGAACGAGGTGGGCAGCAAGTCGAAGACCGCCTCGGTGACCTCACCGGGAACGAGCGGGCGCCCATCCGCGCGCCGGTACGAACGGAACGGCGTCGGGTCACGCTCGATCGGCGATGTTCCGAGCTGGCGATGGATGAGCCGAAGCTGCCCCTCCGTGACGTACCGGACCTCGCCGTTCGGCTGGACGTCCTCCAGGTAGACAAAGACGGCGCCGTCGGTCGCGTTCGCGCTCAGAAACAACCGGACGAGCGGGTGGCCCGTCACCTCGAGGTCCCGCTCGAGCGGCCGGGAGGTATAGGCCAGGAGCCGCCGGTCGACCTCACGCCTGTCGTCGTAGCCGCGCTTGTTGCCCGTCCCGACGATCAACCCCCACCGCGAGCCCGATCCGGACGTCACCTGCTCATCGACCTGGTAGATGTCGACCCCGTGCGTCTCATCGCTCGTTGCTCGCTGTCCATTGCTGCCGGACCGTTGCTCGCTGCTCGTTCCTGGTTGCTGGTCGTTCACAAGCCGGTCATCGGGCGCCAAATACAGCGTTTTCGATACCGCCCCCGGCGGCGGCCACACGTCGGCCGAGCGCCAGCGCTCGTCGCCCATCGTGTAGTAGCGGACCGGGCTGTCGGCGGTGAAGCCCCGGTCGATTCCGCGCAGGTGGTAATCGAAGAACCGGATCATCTCGCCGGCGTGATCGAACTTGTCGTTCCTGCCGCTCGCGTAGGGGCTGGCATTGAACTGGCCCGCATGAAACCAGGGCCCCATGAGAAGCCGGCTGCCCGGATGGCCGTTGCTGAGATACTGCCGGATCTGGCCGCGGGGCAGCGCGCCGTCGAACCAGCCCCCGTACGCGTAGATCGGCACGCGGGCGGCACTCGCCTCGAGCGTGTGAGGGCTGAAGTGGTCCATCGTGACGTGTCGCCCCCGCGGATCGGTGTCGTCCCGATAAACGACGCCGCCGAGCAGCGCCACGAGATCGACGTTGGCCTTGTGGTCCTCGAACGCCTGGCCGAGCAGCCGCCGATCGACCGGCCGCACACCACCGGAGACGACGCTCGACGTCCAGCCGAAGACGTCGGTCAGGCGAGCTTCGTCGAATGCCGAGGTCAGCTTCGCCCAGTCGTGGAGCAGTCCCTTGGCCTGGAGGCCCCCGGGCAGGAAGAGGTCCTCGTACACATCCCACCCGCTGAAGCGCGGAACGATCGCCTTGACCGCCGGGTGCCCGTTCCGGAGGAGCAGCGTCGCCGCCGCCCCGTCGTACGAGGCTCCCGTGGCGCCGATGACGCCGGCCGACCACGGTTGGCGGAGGATCCACTCGACCAGATCGGCGCCGTCTCTGACCTCCTCGGCCGAAAGTGGATAGTCGCGGTGCCCGAATGACGCGCCGGCGCCGCGCACGTCCACGTCCACCCATGAGTAGCCCGCCTTCACGATCCGTTCGCGGATGTCGCGTTCGGTGATCGGATAGATGCCGAATCCCAGGAAGAGCCGCAAGGGTCCACGAACGCTGATCGACCGGTAATAGCGCGACATGTGGAGGATCGTCGCGGTGTGTTCCTCCGCCGCCAGCCCCTTTGGCACATGGACGTCCACCGCCAGCCGCACCCCGTCGCGCATCGTCACGTACTCGGACCAGGAGCGAATGCCGCCGAAGGAGCGCGCGGTCGGCCGCCGGGCCTGGCCAGCTTCAACCCCGGTTTGACTCGTTCCAGCGTGGGAGCCAGCCGTGATGAGGCCGGCCGCGCACAGAGCAAGAACCGCCGCAGCAAGCTTCGATCGCACCTCTCGCCTTATCGCCTCCCGCCTACTCTCGCCTCTCGCCTCGTGTCCGTGATGCCCGTAATGCGGTCGAAGTCGCTGTCGGCCTGCTCGAGTCCCGCCCCGTGATGCCGAGCGCACGCCACGACGAGCAGATCCGTAGCCGGTGCGGTCACGCCGGCCGTCCGACAGCGTCTGGCCAGTTCGTATCCATGGTTCCAGACTTCCGGTGTCATGGCCAGTTCGGAGAGCTGCCGTTCGAGCTCCTTCAGCACCTTCTTTTCACGGTCGCCGCCCGCACCGTTCCAGAGCTCCAACCGAACCAGGGGACACCAACACGCGGTCCCGGCCTGGAGCAAGGCCGCGACCCTGGCGCGTACGGTTGCATCGCCATCGGGACGTAAGAAATGGATCCAGGATGACGTATCGACCAGCACCACGGACTACCCTCGGCGACGCAGCTCCTGCAGCCGCTCGACGGTCGTCAAGTCCGGACAGGTCCCGGCCCATTTGACCAGTTCAGCCATGCGCCGGCGGCGGTTGAACTCGGTGATGGCGGTGACGATCGCCTCGCGTTTGGTACGTGCGCGGGTAAACCGTATGGCATCCTCGAGCTCGCCATTTGGAATATCAACTGTGGTCTTCATGATTCCATTCTATGTGAATATGGATTCTACGACAAGGCCTATGAGCATCCGCCTGCCGTACGGCTGGGGTCCGCGCCGCCAAGTGGGGCCCACCCTGCTCGCAGCCGACCCCATCGGCGCCGCCCGATGTCCTCCGCACGCGCTCCTCGATGTGGACGCCGACGGGAACATCCGCCTCATCGCCCTCCCGCTTGTCGTGCGAGCTCCGCTAGCAGCTCGCGATAGCTCGTGTTGTCCGGCTCGAGCTCTGCCGCCCGCCGGGCCAGCTCGACCGCCTCGACGAGCCTTTCGCCTCCCGCCTCCCTCCCGCCTCTCGCCTCTCGCCTCTCGCCTGGCGTGGAGCGCCCCTCGCCCGACTCGGCGATAAGGCTCCCCAGCCGCGCGTACGCCGGTGCGAACGTGGGGTTGAGCGCAATAGCCAATCGCAGGTGCTGTTCTTCCGAGTCTCTCGCCTCCCGCCTCTCGCCTCCCGCCTCTCGCCTAGCAGAGAGAGAGGCGCCCATGACCGTTCGCGTTAGAATCGCCGTGTAGTAATGCGCCACGTAGCTCGGCGACCCTGACCCGATGGCCCGATCGAACCACCTGGCTGCCTCGATCGGGTTGTTCTGTTGAAAGTGGAAACGACCGAGCGTTTCAAGCGCCGGCGCGGCCTTCGGATCGAGAGCGACCGCCTCGGTCAGCAGGGGCAGCGCCGCGGCCGGCCTCTCCCCATCGAGCAGGACGCCCGCCCTGATGGCCAGTGCCTCGGCCGGCGACAGCGCCTTCAGTACGTTGGGTCCGGCTTCAGCCGGACCCGGCTCCGCAACCGGATCCACCTCGAACCGCAACGCCCGGAACCGCCCCGCCTGCAGGTATTCCCAGAGCGTCTCGTCGAGCGCAGACAGATCGCCGAACGCCAGCCTTCCCGCCTCCACCGGATCCGCACCCTGGCGCAGGTGCTCGAGATATCGAGGCGGCGCGAGCTGAAGATTCCAGGGTGCCTCGCCGGCTTGCTCGAGGCACCGGCCCAGCATCAGGCAGTGGGTGAGCGCCCATGACTGCGCGTAGAAAAGCGACAGCCGCTTCGAGTCGCGCCCGTCTGGCGCCCGTCTCATCGCCAGGAGCTCACCGAGGGGAATCCAGGCGCGGCGCCCTCGCAGCACCTTGAGGTGGTGCAGAGCCGGCCGGCCGATCTCCACGGCCGCGTCTTCGACGATGGCCGTGGCCCACAGCTCCGAGAGCCCCTCGTCGAGCCAGCCCGGGGCGTCCGGAATGTTCAGACGGGTCAGCAGGTGCCCGTACTCATGAAAGACAGCTCTGGCGCGCGCGTCGGGCGGCGTGTCGACGCGCAGCACGACATGGTGCTCGTGGGATCCTGGCCAGTAGGCGGCCGCCGGGCGCCGGCCCTTTTCCTCCCAGAATTGAGGAATCAGTTCGCGGAGGCCGTCTTCGTCCTTGACCGCGAGGACGACAATGGGCCGGCGGGTGTCGATCGCCGCGTCGCCGAGCAGGCGCCCGATGACGGCTCGCGTGCGCTCGAGCTCCCACGACACGCCCCGTGCTTTCTCTTCCCCCGCATTCGAAACAACGACGAAGTGCGGACTGCGCAACTCGAGCCAACGGTCCGAGCCTCGTGACTCCGGCGCCGACGTGAACAGCGAGACGACGCCCAGCGTGACAAGAATCCAGGCTCTGCCTCGGCTAAGCTGCATCACACCCTACCGCACCCCTCGCATGCTGAAGCGCTCGTACGACTCCTGTCCTCCCACGAACGCGGTCACCTCAGCCGCACGACTCGCAAAGACGTACAGCGCGTCGAGGTCATGCCGCTTACACAGGACCGACAGCTCAGGCCTTCCTGGGTGTTCGCGTCGAGAATCCTTTCTCGCCGCTTTGAGACCTGCCGCCTTACCGCCCTCTCGCCTCTCGCCTCCTCTCGCCTCCCGCCTCTCGCCTCCCGCCTCTCGCCTCCCGCCTCCCGCCTCTCGCCGCCTCTCGCCTCCCGTCTCGCGGAGTATAGTCGTATCT
>JACQVC010000014.1 GCA_016209995.1 Gemmatimonadota bacterium | reverse complement strand
TTCACACTCAGGACGCGGTCGTGGGCGGCAGCGTCAACGGCCTCCTCGTCGCCGAATCGAGGCTCGAGCTGCAGGAGAGCTCGAAGCTGGAGGGGGAGATCCGGGCCCGCCGCATTCGGCTCGACGAAGGAGCCATCGTCAATGGCAACGTGCTCATGGGCGATAACCTGACCGCGCCCTCACCGCCGGCGCGATCCCAGGCGCCCAACCCCACGCCCGCCCCGAACAAAAGTCCGGCGGGCGAGCCCACCTGACGACGCGAGCCGGACTTCGCCAGCATTCCCGGCTGAGTACCCGGTCGAAGTGACGCAGCGTTCCGGCCTGGCCTTGTCCACATTTGTTTATCTTGGCATAAGCTGTGGTACGACTTGGTATTGACACGATGTAGCCACGACCACATCGTCACCCGCGTGGGTTTTCCACAGAAGTTTCCCACAACGCCGTCCAGAGGTGGGCCGTGAGGGCAGTCGGGCCAGGGAGCCCGTCTGAGCGATTGCGTGCGGCTCGCGCCATTGCTCGGACAGGCTGCGTGGACTCGCGGTAGCTTGGGAGCGAACTGATCAGGGCGACGGCATCGCGATGCGCCAGCACAAGCCACAACCGGAGGTTGGCCTGCACGAGCTGGCGTCGTACCTCGACGCGTTCCTGGCCATTGGCGAGGTGCCGGACTATCCGGATGCGTGGAACGGACTGCAGGTGGAGGGTCCCGCGGAGGTACGTCGCATCTGTGCCGCGGTGGACGCGAGTGAAGCGAGCATCAAGGAGGCTGTCGAGCGCCGGTGCGACCTCCTCCTCGTGCATCACGGGCTCTTCTGGGGCGGGATTCAACCGCTCACGGGGCGGCGGTTTCGCAAGGTCGAGACGCTGGTGCGCGGAGGCGTTGCCCTGTACAGCGCGCATCTTCCCCTCGACGCACACGCCGAAGTCGGCAACTGTGCCGTGCTGGCTCGCGCTCTGGATCTGGCCCTCGAGGGCCGGTTCGCAGAATATCGCGGCCATCCGATTGGGTGGTGGGGTCGTACGCGTGGAACGCGGTCGCAGCTGCTGGAGCGCGTGACGCGCGTCGTGGGTGCTGGGGTCCGGCTGCTGCCGGGCGGCCCGGAAGCGATCGAGCGCGTAGCGGTCGTTACCGGAGCGGCGAGCGGGTACATCGAGGACGCAGCCCGGGTCGGGCTCGACACGTTGATCACAGGGGAGGGCCCCCATCACACGTTCTTCGACGCCGTGGAATGCGGCGTGAACGTGTTTTACGCTGGACACTATGCGACGGAGACGTGGGGCGTGCAGGCTCTGGCCCGTCACGTCGAGGAGCGGTTCGGGATTCCCTGGGAATTCATCGACCTGCCGACCGGGTTCTGAGCGGTCACGACCCCTGGGGTCAGAGGACACGAATCCGTGCGGCTGTCCGCGGGAGGCCAACATGTTCTCGGTTCGAAGGGTGCTCCGTTTGCACTTGATGGTAGCGGTCACCTTGGCTGTGTTCCTACCGCTGGCGGGCTGCTACACGGCGGAGGAAGAGGCCCTCGATCGCGGTGTGGCCTGGGCCAAGGCACAGCTCGAGCAGGTGGGACGCGATCCCCTCGCTGCCGTGAGTTTCGAGAACTCGATGGAGATGGGGGGCGGCGTTCTCTCCTACCTGTACGCTGCCATGCCGGATGATCCCTCGTTCCCGCGGATCACGGCGAACACTCCGAGCGAGCCCTGGTCGGTGGTCATCCGTACCGGGGAGGCGGAGGGCGAACTGGTGATCGAGGGGTACGGCGAGGATCTCAGCGCGCCCGTGAAGGTCGAACGGGTCACGCTGCCGGCGGTGCTGCCCGTGCCGCGGTAATGGATGGGCGGCGAGCAACGGTGGCAGGTCGCTCGCCGTGGACTAAGCGCTTGCGACCGTTGGCGTCCTCACCTGTCTCCCTCAGAACAGCGCGTCCAGGTAGGCGTGTAGCCTCCACCCCTCGCCGCCCCGCACGGCGCGGGCGAGGTCCACGCGCATGAGGCCATCGAGCAGGGAGAAGCCGGCTCCGACGCCCGCGGCGTAGTGGTCGCCGCTGGTGCGGAAGGCGCTGCGACTTCCCGCCCACCCCAGGTCCCCGAAGAGCGCGACGCGGGCTCCGGGGAAGCCGCTCGCCAGCTCAGCGCGGGCGAACCAGAAGGCGGATCCGCGGAGCGAAAGGTCGCGAAACCCGCGCAGCGTCCAGGGGCCGCCCAGCGCATAATCGCGCTGTACGGGCAGGTGGCCCCAGCTCGTTCCCGCTCCCCCCTCGATCGCGGCGGCGAGCCGCAAGAACAGGGGACGCGTGACGGCGACGGTCGCAGCCAGCCGCTGGTAGTCGAAATCGCCGCCGGCCAACTCACCCCATACGCGACCGGACACGAGGAGTCGGGACGGGTCGACTCCCGACTGCGCGCGCAAGCCGCCCGCGACACCGTAGACCGCGCCGGGCTCGATCGGCGAATTTCCGGCAATCACAGCGTCCGAGCCCAGCAGCCTCGACACGGAGAAGTCCGAGTGCTTGGACACGGAGTTGTGGCGCTCGGCGAAGACGCGCCAGTCACTGCGCAGCAAGCCGCCCGTCTCGCGGCGGCCGACGCTCGCCCCGGCCGCATAGTAGTACTGGCTGTCGTCGCGTCCCGAGATCAGCGCCTCGAGCGAGCCGGCGAAGCTGAGCGGACGGCTCCACTCGCCCACCCAGGCCAGGTCGCGGTAAGCGGAGAGGATCCAGGAGCGCTCGCCATCGGTGCGCGAGAGCTGCAGCCTGCCACTCGGCTCGAGATTGGCCGTACCGAGCATTCCCGTGGCTGACAGCTCGGCACGTGAGCTGAGCGGTACGACGACGTTGGCGCCGAGGGCGAGCCCCTCCACGCGTTTGTAGCGGGCGAGCCCGGCGCCGGGGCCCCAGGCTACACGGGATGGAGGGCGGAACGCCGGGACCGGCATCTGCGCGAGATATTCTCTGAGCTCGTCGATCTCGCGCGAGTCGAAACCCAACGCCTCGCCCTCGAACACAGGAGCTGGCAGCTCGGGCGCCACGGCCAGCGACTCCGCGGGCGGTACGATTACGGTGAACGCCTGCTCCGCGCTCCCAGCCAGTTCGCGGGGAGCCCCGCGGCGCCGCCGCGTGGCCGTCGCTCGGGTCCAGCCGGCGGGCAACGAGTCAGGTCCGGGATCCGGGTTCGCGGCCAACTGATCGACCACGTAGTCGGAGACGGCCCACTCGAACGTCACCGGGACGGACACGACTCTGCCTACGCTGAGGTGGCCGTGCAGCGCCATGCGTCGCGGCAGCCACCAGCGCATCTCCTGGAGGCTGTAGTCCATGGTCATGTAATCGACCGCGACCTGTATGGGCTTCAGGAACGCCGGCACGTCTCCCGCGTCCTCGGGCTCGTCCAGGTCCAGATCGAACGGCCGCGCGGGACGCATGGTGGCGCGCACGATGCGCGCGCTGTCGGCGTCGAACCATATCGACCCCGTTACCCGCTCGAAGAGCGCCTCGCGGGGCTCGATGATGGCCTCGACCAGCGTGAGGACCTGATCCTGCGTGGGAAGCCGTATGCGGAGCGTATCTCCGGAGCGGTAGCGGTAATGGTAGTCGGCGGTGTCGGAGAGCGGGTGCAGCGCCCAGTTCCGGTTCGAGCCCAGGAAGAAGAGCCGATCCTCGCCCGGATCCAGCGGCATCGGCGGGACTTCCTGCTCCAGCTCACGCCGCAGCTCCGCCAGCGTCTCTGCCTCGGCCGCGCGGCCGCCTTCCGCACTTACGCTGATCTCGCCGCGCACCCGCTCCCTCTCGCCCCCACGCTCGACGTCCACTCTGCCGGCTGACCCCAGGATCGGCAGCCGGCGCCGAGCGCCCAGCCACTTCACCACCGCTGGCGACTCGGCGGACCACCAGATACGAGCGGCGCGCTCCTGCTCGAAGAGTGCGCGCTCGCGCCGGAAGCGCAGGACCGAGAGCCCCACGTAAAGCCGCTCGCGCAACGTCGCGGCGTAGCTCCGGATTCCCGTGACCTCGCGGCCGCGGCGCGCGCGGGCGCGCGCGATCAGCTCACGCACAGCCGGATCGGCATACGCATCTGCCGGCACTGAATCGGCTGCGGAGCGCGCCTGGCCTGGTGCGGCCGCCGCAGTGACTTGCGCGGCGGCAAGCTCGAGCCCGGTCGCGATGACCAGGCACAGAAGCGGAGCGGTGAGGCTCAATGGTCGCTTCGAGCTGGAGAGTGAATGATGGCGCGGGCTCGACGCGGATGGCGATTCGTCACAAGCGCGGCGGCCCACCGGAAGCCGCGACCCCTTCGCAATCTACTACGCGGAGGCGATTCCAGAGGTTTCGGCGCTTGCCCGGTGACCGCGGCGGGCCTAGCATCACTCAGGTGAAGACATCGGCTGCTGGTCTCGCGACTCCATGACCACATCGCGAATGTCCCCCGGATGAGCCGTATGAAGTGTCCAGCGTGTGGCGCTCCAGGCGAGGGCAACTTCTGCGCGAAGTGTGGCGCGTCGCTGCGGCCCGTGGCGTGCGCGGCCTGCGGCGCCGCGCTGCCGGCCGCGGCGCGCTTCTGCACGCAGTGCGGGACGCCGGTAGGGCGCGGGCGGCAGGGGCCCGTCGCCGCCGCCGCAGGAGGGCCACGCGCGCAAACGATGGGGTGGTGGGTGGCCGGCGTGACGCTGATCGTGCTCCTGATCATCGTGGGGCTCTCGGTGGTCGGACCGGGACAGGAGCAGGCAGGCGCCAGCGGCGCAGCGGCCGGAAGCGCGTCCGGTGCGGCGCCCTTTGCCGGCGGTGGGGGCGGTACGCCACCCGACCTTTCCAGCATGACGCCGCGGGAAGCGGCGGATCGGCTCTTCAACCGCGTCATGACCGCGGTGTCCGCAGGTGACTCGGCGCAGGTCCAGTCTTTCCTACCCATGGCGATCCAGGCGTATCGCATGGTCGAGCCGTTGGACGCGGATGGGCATTACCACCTCTCCGAGCTTCAGCGAACCGCCGGCCAGCCCGACAGCGCGCTAGCTACGGCGCGCCGCGCACTGGCGGACGCGCCCGATCACCTTCTCGTGCTCGCGGCCGCAGCCCAGGCGGCTCGAGATCTCGGGGACGAGGCTCAGGCCCGAGAATACTACGGGCGGTTCGTGCAACTGTACGACACGGAGCGCGCCAAGGCCCTTCCCGAGTACGAAGCCCACGTGGGCCAGCTCCCCGACCTGCTCGCGGAGGCCCGCGCGCGATCGCGCCCGTAAGCTCTGGCGCGAGGCTTGCGCGGGGGGACTGCCGTGCGCGTGTTCATGACTGGCGCTTCCGGCCTCATCGGCTCTCACGTGGCCGCTCTGCTATGCCAGCGAGGGGACGAGGTGATGGCTCTACAGCGCCCGACCGCGGACGTCTCGTTTCTCACGGCGCTCGGTTGCAGGATGCGCGCGGGCAACGTGCTCGATCCGCCGGAGCTCATTGCCCGGGCGGCGGAC
>JACQVC010000126.1 GCA_016209995.1 Gemmatimonadota bacterium | reverse complement strand
CCGGTCTTCAACCTGCGGAGGTTGGGCTTGCCGGCAAGCGCAGCGACGGCGCCGTCGCCGGTCGGCGTACCCATCAGGTCCACGCTCTCCAGATGTTCGCAGGATGCCAGGTGAGCGACGCCCGCATCCGAGATCTGCGGCGCCCAAGACATCTGGAATCGTCGCAGCTCGGGTAGACGGCTCAGCACGGCGAGGCCACGGTCGGTGATGACGCTCTTCGGACTGCCGATATCGAGCTCTTGCAGCCGTGTCAGGCGAGCCAGGTGCCAGACACCATCGTCGGTGAGGTGGCCGGAGCCGCCGACGTGGAGACGCGTGAGGTGCTCCAGTCGCGACAGGCGCTCGAGAGCCGTGTCCGTGATCCCGCCGCCCGCCAGGCCAGTGAGCCCCATCTCTTTGATCACGTCAAGCACCGTGTCCCAGTGTTGGTCGGACAGCGGTCCGCGCACCTGGATCGTGTTCTGCTCCCGGTTCACGCGGTAGAACTGCGCCGCTGCGTCCGTAGCGACATGGGCGGCCGGTGCACCTGACGGTGCTACGCCGCCGGTCAGGCTCTGCACGAGGGCGGCCCAGTTTTCGAATCCAGCGTGGCGCGCCACGAGGTGTCGCGCGTCGGCCAAGGCCAGGTTCATGGCCCGGGTCTCCGATGCAAACCATGTGGGGAGCTGTTCCTGCATTCGCGCGAGATCCCTGTCGTGGTCTCCTCGCGGGCCATCAGCTCGCGGGAAGGCCGTGCCGTACACCCAGTTGATCTCACGGACCGCCTGGTAGTCGCCCGTCGTGTAGGCAGCTGCTAGTTCTTCGGCCAGCTCCTGGAATCGGCGAAGGCCCGGCGGATTGATCGCCTCGACGTGGTGCACGAGCTCGGGCCAGCTCTCGAAGCCGTATTCGCGGGCGAGGACAAACTGCGCGTCGGCGAGCGTTACGTCGTGGGACGAGTCCGCGGTGGCCAGCCGAACGATGACGGCGTGAAAGCGATCGACGGCGGCGCCGTCCCCTGCGCGGAACGCCTTCAGCAGCTCTTTGGCTTGTTTGCGGAGCTGCTCGAGCGACGGACGCTCGGGCAGTCGCGGGGCGGACCCGGACATGATGATCTCCTTTCAGTCATGCCCGCGTCCGCACGACGGGCTGAAAGAAGATCGGATTTTCCGGCCTGCGGAGAACCCAGGTGGGCTCGGCCCTTCCCGCGGACGGGGTGCGCCCTGGCGCGCGAGGAAGAGGATAGCGCGGCGCCAAGCACGGGTCAATTCGGGTAATCGCTCAGTGGGCCAGTTCGGGATTTTGGGATGAACCGCCCAGACCATTGACCGACGGCAGGGGTCGTGGCACGGCCAGCGTCGGCTATCGTGGCTATCGTCGCATACGGCCACCGTAAGCTTTGTTGTTTGCAGGGGGCCCACCTCGTAGCTTGGAGCTCGTCAGGACCCGGCACGTCCCGGGAGGCTTGTTGGACGCAGGCACGGAGGAGGATACGATGTCACGCCAGGCCTATTGCAGTTTCACTGCGCTCGCCTTGCTGGTTACTTCGGTGGTTTCCTGTGCGGTCGAGGGGGGTGGCCCGGGCGCGTCGGGGGCCATGGGTGCGCCGTACGCAGCGTACGCGCCGGGTTACACGATGGAGGGAGGGGTAGCACAGCCGGTAAACCACCTTCCCAACCCGTACGAGACCGTCCGCAACTGGGGCACGCTGCCGAACGGGCGTCCCTGGGGGTCGGTGAGTGCGCTCGAGGTGGACAGGGACGGCATGCACCTGTGGGTGGCCGAGCGGTGCGGCACGAACTCGTGCGCCGGCTCGACGGTCGACGTGATCGTGAAGCTGGATCCCGCGGGCAACGTCGTGACCAGCTTCGCCGCGGGCAGGTTCATCTGGCCGCACGGGATGCACGTAGACGCTGACGGCAACATCTGGGTCACGGACGCGCGCAGCGCATCGGCCTCCGAGCTCCAGCAGTTCCCGGGTGAGGCGAACAAGGGTCATGCCGTCTACAAGTTCAGTCCTACCGGTGAGCTGCTGCTGACGCTCGGTACGCCCGGCCAGCGCGGCGACGGCACGGGGCCGCTGCTCGCGGAGCCGAACGACGTGATCACCGCGCCCAATGGCGACATCTACGTCGCGGAGGCGCACAGCGGTCAGGGGCTCGAGGAAGCGACCCCGACCACCGTCGCGCGGATCTCGAGGTTCTCCAGCGATGGCACCTACATCTCGAGCTTCGGCCGCTTCGGCAGGGCCCCCGGCGAGTTCAAGACGCCGCACTCGCTCGCCTGGGATTCTCAGGGAAGGCTATTCGTGGCGGATCGCGGGAACAACCGCATCCAGATCTTCGACCGGGAAGGGACCTTCATCCAGGAGTGGAAGCAGTTCAGCCGCATCAGCGGCATGGTCATCACCGCGGATGACGTCCTCTACGCGATCGACTCGGAGTCCGGCCCCGAGCGGAACCCGGGTTGGCGCAAAGGTCTGCGGATCGGGAGCGCGCGCACCGGCGAAGTGTGGTACTACGTCCCGCAGCACGACTCGGCAGTGCCGTCGGGCGGCGGTGGGTTCGGCGCGATGGGAGAGGGCGTCGCAGTGGACGGCGCCGGCAACGTCTACGGCGGCGAGGTGGGGAGCGTTACGGGGCTGACGAAGTTCATCCCGCGGCTGGTGGCGAGGGCGGCGCACTGAGGCGGGCTACGCCCGTCTCAGGACGACTCGCGGCGCAGGCCCTGGGGCCGGGAAATGTGCCCCGGCCCGCGGGCCCGCATGGGTGACGGCAGCGCTCGCT
>JACQVC010000125.1 GCA_016209995.1 Gemmatimonadota bacterium | reverse complement strand
GCTTTGTGCACGCGCGCGGTCCCATCCTGAACACCGCAGATGCCGGCCGCCTCCTGCCCGCGGTGCTGCAGCGCGTACAGCCCCAGGAAGGCCAGCTCGGCCGCGTGCTCAATGCCTGATACGGCTACGATTCCGCACATGCTAGATTGTACCCTTCTGGCCGTTCATCGCTCCGGACGCAGCGCTTTGCCAGAGAGGCAAGATCGTCCTGGGCCCCGCTGCGACACCGATCCCAGAACATCTTACATCGATACTTGACGTAACTCCAGCGGGTTTGTACGCTGCCTTTCCAAGTCCGAGAAAATTAGATTCCATGGCGGGCGCTTCGCTGGCGGCCAGTTCGCCCTCGGACGCCGGCATGCACGACCGCGGCTCGGCGTGTCCTCACACAACCCCCTGCGGGGCGAAGGAGGCACAATGCATCGTTTCGGCTATGCAGCCGCCGCTGCACTGGTCATTGGTGCGTGTGAGTCGAGCACCGAGCCGCGATCGGCGGACCAACCCCTCCCGTACGACCGGCCCATCTTCAGCAATTATCCGGATGGAACCTACAGCAACCGCGGCTGCGGCCTTCACGACGCGTGGGCGTACGATGCGCACTTTCAGGTAACTCCGTCCGTCAGCTTCTCATTGGCGCAGTGCGGAAACATTTCCTTCACAGACGTTGGCGCCTGGATAGAATTTCGTTACCAGAAAAACACCGGGGAAGCCGACTCTACCTCCTGGAGACAGCGGCTTCGTTTTTCGGACGATGCGCGTATCCAGCATACGATTCTCGCATTCGAGTACGCCCCGGCCGGGCAATGGTTAACCCGCCGGGTCGACGTATTTCTGGATCGACGGCTGGACGGCCTCATGGTCGACGCCAGCTTCGACAACGTACCGGTGGCGTTCGGATTGGATCCGGAGCTGTGGAGCTGGATCTGGAATTTCATGCGCGAGCCGGACAGCGTCCGTGTCTCCACCGTCGACACCATCGTCACGCTCACGTGGGTGAACCGGCACGGCCGGAGAGCGATCGACGGCACGTTGGTCTGGCGCCGCAACGCGAACACGGACGCCGTCGTACGGGCTTTCACTCTGGGTCCTCAAGAAACGAGTATCGTCGATACCACGACCTCTGGGCAGTGGCGCTACGAGCTTCGGCATCGGCAGGACAAGCTGCATGCGGTCATGGAAGCCGAGATGTGGAGCGACCCTGTCTACGTCAATGTTGGGTATCCTGCGCCGCAGGGATTATGGTGCATCGGCCATTTCGCAGCCGTCGTCGACTGCACCTGGACGAATGGAACGAACGCTGCGCCCGTCGAGGTGCTCCGCGACGGCACGAGCTTGACGGTCCTGCCGGCGGGGAGCACCAGTCACTCGGATGCCACGCTAGTTCGCAATTCCAGCTACACGTACACCGTGCGTCACACCGAAAACGGCTATCCAAGTCCGTCGTCTTCGCCCGTAACCGTCACGGCGGCGCCGCAGCCTCCCAGTCTGGACTCGTGCGGCGACAGCAGCCCGACCGCAATCCATTGCTACTGGAGCGGGTGGGAAGGTGCGGCGCAGACGGAGGTTTGGCGGTCTACGGGAGCCCGGTTTTCCCTGATTGCCACGAAGGCGCCGGGCGTCACGGACCATCTCGATGAGGGGCTGACCACGGGAACGACATACTACTACAAGGTGCGCTACCTCCAGAATGGCGAGGTGAGCGATTGGAGCAATACGCAGGTGCAGGATGCTGGCGGGATTGGCCCGCAAAGCGTGGGGGACAAGAAGTTCTGATGGCTTCTCGCGCACTTGTCTTGTGGCTGGCGTTGATCGTTGGTTCATGCGGCGAAGATCCCACGCCCCCGCCTCCCGTCGAAAGTGGCCCTGTGCCGGGATCGCTGACGATCTCGCCGCTGCCGGATTCGGTGGTGTTCGAGGACGAACAGGTCCGGCTCGGCTTCGTGGTTCGAGATACGAACGGTGCGGAGATACGGGATCATACATTCAACATTCGTTGGAGTGTTGCGGATACCGCGGTGGCTCGCGTTGATCATGCGGGAAACCTAAAAGGCCTGAGAGCCGGGGAAACTTGGGTTCGCGCGCAGTTACTGGTCGTGGGGCCGGAGATTACGGCGCAGCTCCCGGTCAAAATCGTGCGCGAAGGGGAAGTGCTCTGGCGTGTTGCGGCTCCGGCTGGCGAGCGGTTCACGACTCACCTTGGCCCCTCGCTGTCTCGCGACGGTATGGTCGTCTACGTCAGCACCGGATCAACGGTCACTCTGAATGGCCGGCTGTATGCACTCGACGCGCGCACGGGCGCGCGGCTCTGGGATATCGAGCTGGAGGGCGATCTTGCCGTCTATCCCATGGTGGGACCGGACGGCACGATCTACACGACCGGGGAGAACGTTCATGCCGTCAGCCCGGAGGGAGCGCCTCTCTGGAGCTTCGATCTGGGGATTGGGCCCCCAGGTACGTTCCTTGGTCAGGCGCTGTCTCCGAGCGGCGACACCCTGTACGTCAGCGGCGGCCGCAACGTATGGGCCCTGAACGCCCGCACCGGGGCCGTGATCTGGCAATGGCAGGGAGGCCAGGTCGTTGACTTGCTGGTGCCGCCGACTGTGAGCGCCGATGGCAAGGTGCTCTACGCGCCGCGATCATGGGGCTCGATTCAGGCGCTGGACACACACACCGGCTCGCTGGTCTGGCAGATCGCCGATCCGGAGGAGCAACCATACGAGCATAATCACTTCGCACACGGCCCGGTCCCCTGGGGCGAGCTATTGCTCACGCCGCTACGGTTCCGCTTCGACGCCTACCGCGCGCGCGATGGCGCTTCGCTGTGGCAGAGCTTCAGCGGGAACGGCTACACCGAGCCAGTGATCAGCCGGGAGTTCAACCTGCTGTACGAGCAGACGTCGTCACATGGGCTCGTGGCGCTGACCCCCCAAGGAGAGGTGCGGTGGCGCAGTCCGGGCCGGGAGACGGAACAGGCACCCATCTGGTCCAGCGGACCATTGCTGGACAGGAACGGCACCGTGTATCTCGCGGGCTGGACGGGGTTCGTGGCCGTCAATACACGGGCCAATGGAGTGCCGCGCTGGCGCTATCCCGCTTCCGAGTCAGACACGCTCGCGTTTCATGGTGCACCGCTGCTGACGAACGAGGGGTTGGTGCTGAGCTTCACGCGCGACACACTGTACGCTTTTCGTACGCAGCGAGCAAAACTGGAGACGAATTCACCTTGGCCGATGTGGCGCCAGAACCCGCAGCGGACGGGCGTAGCGGGAGAGTGACGCCCGCCAACGCGAGCAGTTCATCCGGCGCAGGCGCTTGCGGTATTCCAGATTCACCAGCGGGTTAGCGGGGCATTGCAGGATGCTCCATTTGAATTTCCACGGCCGCCGGAGACCTCCATCATCCGGGGAATCGCCGTGTAGTAGACCTCGGCCAGCTCCTCGACCGGCGCGTCGATCGTCTCGCCCGACGTGCGCATCTCGAACCGCCCGCAGGCCTCGCCG
>JACQVC010000124.1 GCA_016209995.1 Gemmatimonadota bacterium | reverse complement strand
AGCCGTGCGTACTTGGCCATCACGCCGCTGGTGAAGCGCGGCGCCGGTGCTTTCCATCTCTTCCGCCGCTTCGCCAGCTCGGCGGCGCTCACCTCGACGGTGAGCTTTCGGCCGGCGATATCGAACACGATCATGTCGCCGTCGCGCAGGAGAGCGATCGGCCCGCCGTGGACCGCCTCGGGCGCGACGTGTCCAGCGACGAGCCCGTGCGTGGCCCCGGAGAACCGGCCGTCCGTGAGCAGCGCGACGTACGGCCCGAGCCCCGCGCCGACGATGGCACCCGTGACCGCCAGCATCTCCCGCATCCCGGGTCCGCCGGCCGGCCCCTCATAGCGGATCACGACGACGTCACCGTGCTGGATGCGGCCGCCCTGCACCGCGGCGAAGGCGTCTTCCTCGCTCTCGAAGACCCGCGCCGGGCCGCGGTGGTAGTTGCGCTCGTGCCCGACGACTTTCACGACGCAGCCCTCGGGCGCGAGGTTCCCGCGCAGGATGAGCAGACCGCCCGTCTTCTTGAGCGGCTTGTCCAGCGATCGGATCACTTGCTGGCCGGGCGTCTCCCGAGCCTTGCGAGCCTCTTCGGCCAGCGTCCGACCGGTTACCGTGCGAGCGTCGCCGTGCAGCAGTCCAGCGTCGAGCAGCCGGCGGGCGAGGAGCGGAATGCCGCCCGCCCGGTGCATATCGCTGGCGACGAAGCGACCGGCGGGCTTGAGATCCGCGAGTACCGGCGTGCGCGAGCTGATGCGGTCGAAGTCCTCGAGCTCGAGCGGCACGCCGACTTCACGGGCCACCGCCAGCAGGTGGAGCACCGCGTTCGTCGAGCCGCCGGACGCCGCCACCGAGGCGATGGCGTTCTCGAGCGCCGCGCGCGTGATGATCTCGCGGGGTAGGGGACCGCCGTCCTGGATCAGTCGCACGGCCAGCCGCCCCACATCCCTGGCGACCGTCTCCTTCCCGGAATCCAGCGCCGGTACCGAGTTCGCGCCCATCGGCGAGATGCCGAGGAACTCGAATACGGTGGACATCGTGTTGGCCGTGAACTGGCCGCCGCACGCGCCGGCGCCCGGGCAGGCTGCGCACTCGATCTCGTACAGCTCGTCCTCGCCCATCTTGCCGGCCGCGACCGCGCCCACGGCCTCGAACACGTCCTGAATCGTCAGATCGCGGTCGCCATAGTGCCCGGGCATGATCGAGCCGCCGTAGAGCATCACGGACGGCCGGTTCAGCCGGCACAGCGCCATGACGGTGCCGGGGATAGTTTTGTCGCAGCCCGACAGCGCGACGACGCCGTCGAACAGGTGCCCGCGGGACACCAGCTCGATCGAGTCTGCTACGATCTCGCGACTGATCAAGGAGGCTTTCATTCCTTCGGATCCCATCGTGATCCCATCGGAGATCATGATGGTGTTGAACTCGAGGGGCGTGCCGCCGGCCTCGCGGATCCCTTCCTTGACCCAGACCGCGAGCTGTCGCAGCGAGTAGTTGCAGGGTCCGATCTCGTTCCAGGTGTTGGCAACGCCGATCAGGGGGCGCTCGAAGTCCTCGTCCGTGAGACCTACGGCCCGCAACATGGCGCGGGCGGGTGCGCGGTCGCGGCCTCCAATGAGTCCCTTGCTGAGACGGCCAGTGGGCGACGCGGGCGACGCGGAAGAGGCGACGGTCTCGACTCGGGTCCGTCGCCTCTGCGCGCTCTTCTTGCTCGTCTTGGACGGCGCCGCCTTTTTGCTCATCCGACCGCCGCCTTGGCGCCTCGCGCCACCGGGGTCAGCCAGCCGTGCCGGTCGTCCGTGCGACCATGGACGATGTCCAGGAATCGCTTTTGCATCGCGAGACTGATGGGACCGGCGGAGCCTTTACCGATGGTGATTCGATCGACACTGCGGATGGGCGTCACCTCCGCGGCCGTGCCGCAGAAGAACAGCTCGTCCGCGATGTAGAGCGCCTCGCGCGGCACCGCCTGCTCGCGCACCGGGATCCCCAGATCACTCGCGATCGTGAGCACGGAGTCCCGCGTGATACCCGGCAGTTGCGAGCCGTCTACCGCCGGCGTGATCAGCACGCCCTCGCGCACCAGGAAGAGGTTCTGGCCGCTGCCCTCGCTCACCGTCCCACTCGAGTTCAGCACGATCGCCTCGGCGTATCCGTCGGCCACCGCCTCCATCTTGATGAGCGCCGCGTTGATGTAGTTGCCGCCCGCCTTCGCGAGCGCCGGGAACGTGTTCGGGTGCGCCCGCTGCCAGCTGGAGACGCAGACGTCCACGCCCGCTTCGAGCGCGCCGTCCCCGAGGTACGTGCCCCACGGCCAACAAATGATGAAGGTCTGCACCGGACTGTGCGTGGGATCCAAGCCATACGTGCCGACGCCGCGCAGCGCGATCGGGCGGATGTAGCACTCGTCGATCTCGTTGCGGCGAACCAGGGCGCCGCACGCGGCCGACAGCGCGGCCTGGTCGTACGGGAGAGGCATGCGATAGATCTGCGCGGAATCGTGGAACCGTCGCATGTGAGCGTCGAGCCGGAAGATGGCCGGCCCGTCTGGCGTCGCATAGCAGCGTATCCCCTCGAAGATCGAGGTCCCGTAATGCACCACGTGGCTCATCACGTGAAGCTTCGCGTCTTCCCAGGCGACGAATTTCCCGTCGTTCCAGATCCAGGATGTTTGCGGAGACTTACCGGCCATGATGGTCCTCCAAAGAAGCGATTGTCATTCCGGCATACGCCGGAATCCAGGCCCGTTGAGCGAACTCTTATCTCACTGCAGCCAGGCCATGCGCTTGCGCAGTGAGCGGCCCACCTGTTCGATGGTGTGGTCCTTGTCCTTGGCGCGCATGCGCTGGAACTCCGTGGAGCCGCCGGCCGCCTCGTTGATCCAGCGGCGAGCGAACTGGCCGGAGCGGATCTCGGCCAGGATCTCGCGCATCGCCTTCTTGGTCTCGGGACCGATGACGCGTTCGCCGCTCACGTAGTCGCCGTACTCCGCGGTATCGCTCACGCCCGCGCGCATCGCGCTCAGACCTCCGGCGTAGATCAGATCCACGATCAGCTTCATCTCGTGCAAGCACTCGAAGTAGGCCAGCTCCGGCGGGTAGCCGGCCTCGACCAGCGTCTCGAACCCCGCCTTGATCAACGAGCTGATACCGCCGCAGAGCACCGCTTGTTCGCCGAAGAGGTCACTCTCGGTCTCCGCGGCGAACGAGGTCTCGAGCACGCCCGCGCGCAGGCAGCCGACCGCATCCGCGTACGCCAGCGCGAGCGCCTGCGCCTGGCCGGACGCGTCCTGGTGCACTGCGAACAGGGCTGGCGTCCCCGCCCCGTCCGTGTACAGGCGGCGCACCAGCGGACCGGGCGCCTTGGGGGCTACCATGCTCACGTCCACCGCCTGGGGCGGGATGATCTGCTTGTAGT
>JACQVC010000013.1 GCA_016209995.1 Gemmatimonadota bacterium | reverse complement strand
CGTCCGTGGCCCGCGTCTTCCTGGACGAGCTGGGTGAGCGGCGCTACCTGCTGTCCATCGTCGATAGCAAGGTGCCGCCGATTCTGGACGTGAGTCGCGTGCTGCCGCAGGGTTGCGTTCCGCTGGCGCCCGAAGCGGTCGGCCTCCGCGTAGTGGCTGGCTTTGCATTCGAGTGCGAGCGGGTGCTCACGTTCGACGACGTCCTGACCCTACCGTGGGCCCTGGCCGGCGTGGTCGTGCTCGCGCGCTGGAGCGACGGGACGGACGCGTCGGCGTATTTTCGCGGCGACGGTCGCGCGGTCCCGATTCGGCTGGCGGATCTACGCGCCGGTGCCGGCTCGCCGGGCCGCCTCGCGGGCCGGTACTTCGTGCTCGGCGGCGAGCACATTCTGTTCGGGATCGATCACCTCCTGTTCGTGCTCGGGCTCCTCCTGCTTGTGCGGGGTCTCTGGCCACTCGTGAAGACGGTCACCGCGTTCACGGTGGCGCACAGCATCACCCTGGCCGCGGCCGTGCTGGGATACGTTCCGGTCGAGCGGGGGCCGGTCGAGGCCGCGATCGCGCTCTCGATCGTGCTACTCGCACGTGAGATCGTTACCGGACATCGTGGTCATGTGCACCTCGTGCACCGGCAGCCCTGGCTCGTGGCGTTCGTCTTCGGGCTGCTGCACGGCTTGGGTTTCGCCGGCGCGCTCGGCGAGATCGGGCTGCGCAGCAGCGACATCCCGTCGGTGCTCTTGTTCTTCAACCTGGGCGTCGAGGCCGGTCAGCTCGTGTTCGTGACCGCGCTCGTCACGGTGAACCAGGTCCTGCGCGCGACCGCGCGCGGTCTCGTGCCGCGGCTGGAGCCGGTCGTGGGCTATGCGCTGGGCACGCTCGCGATGCTCTGGCTCCTGGACCGGCTGCCCGCCGTCTGGGGCGCGTGACGCCAGCCATGGGCGGACCGACGAGCAAGAGCCCGCGCGCGTCCGAGGCGTCGATCTCGGAGCTGATGATGCCGCAGCACGTGAACAACCTCGGACACGTGTTCGGCGGCGTCGTGCTCTCGCTGATGGACCGCGTCGCGGCCGTGGCCGCCATGCGGCATGCCGGCGGGCCGTGCGTGACGGTTTCCATCGACCGTGTGGACTTCAAGGAGCCGATCCATGCGGGGGAGCTGGTGACCTGTCACGCACGGGTGAACTACGTGGGTCGGACGTCGATCGAGGTCGGGGTCCGGGTCGAGGCCGAGAACGTGTTCACCGGCGAGAAGCGCCACACCAACACCTGTTACCTCACCTTCGTGGCTATCGACGCACAGCACCGGCCGGTGCCGGTCCCGCGCCTGCTGCTGGAAAGCGAGGAGGATCGCCAGCGGTTTCGTGAGGGCGAGCGCCGCCGCGAGCTGCGAGTCCAGCTCCAGAGTGAGTTCGAGTAGAGGGGATTCGAGGGGCTGGACGAGGTCCCCTCGCGTACACACTTACGATGTGTCGCGAAGCTGCTTGGCCAGGACCGGTTGATCTGAGATCCACCAGCGAGCGCGTCGGCTCGGTGACGAGCAAGCCCCGGTATGGAGGCTCGTAGCCAAACAGATAGACCACAGCCGCCGTGAGCGCGGAAACGATCGCGGCCAGCACGTAGCGCCAGCGCTCAGGGCGAGAACCGGACGGCTCAGCGTGGCTCGGTGTGGCCATAGCGCTCGTAAAACTGGCTGGTGAAAAGCTCATCCGGGTCGTAGAACCGCTTGCGCTCGAAGGCGTGCCACGCGTTGGGATACGCGCGCTGCAGCTGTGCGGGCGTGGGGTAGAGCTGGTAGGTCAGATAGTACGTGCCGCCGTGGTCCAGCGCCGCATCCACGAGCAGCCGGGTCACAGCCGCGGCGCGCGCCTGCTCCGCGGTGGACAGCCCGACGTTGCTCATCTGGATCACCGCGAATACATCGCCGCGCGGCGCGTACGCGAGCGCTGGAATCGCATTCGGCGTCACGTAACGCACGGTCGAGCTCAAGACGTTCATATCGCCGGCGAGGAGGATCTCGCGGAAGCGATCCAGGAACGGGATGAAGGTCTCGGTCGGGACGTAGTACTCCTGGATGATGTCCGTGTCGCGCGGGGAGCGGTACTCGAGCAGCTCCAGCGGCGCGAGCGGCGGGCGCATCGCGTTGTTGCGCGATACGATGCGGGCCTCACCGGCTCCCAGCTCGATCCTCTTTTGCAACGTCCAGCGGAGCGCCTTCGCCCAGTCATACCGGCGCGAGAGCCCCAGGAAGAACTTGTCACGGAGGACGTGCTGCTCCTCGGTAAGCTCGAAGGTGCCGGTCTGCCCCGAACCGGCGCGCCGCCAGGTCACCACCACGATCTCCCTCAGGAAGGACTGCGGATCCGGGTCGATCGACGGACGCGCGAGCGCGAGCGCGATCTCGCGGTCCGGTTTGACCTGTTGAGCGAAGTAGGCGGGGAAATCGGTGTAGTCCATCGAGACCGACCGCTGCTCGTACAGCTCGTCGCGCGTGACCCGCAGCGTGACGTCGAGAATCACGCCGTAGAGGCCGTATCCGCCGATGACCAGCGAGAACAGCTCGGGGTTCTCCTGCCGGCTGACTTCGACGATGCTGCCGTCAGCCAGCAGCAAGCGGAAGCGCTCGACGACCTCGACCACCTGCGTCACATCGATGTCGCGCCCGTGCGCGTTGGCGCTCAGTGTGCCGCCCACGGTGAAGATGTTCGAGGACTGCATCACCCTGATCGCGAGGCCGTGCGACGCGATGGCCCGCTGCACCTCGTCCCAGGTGGCGCCGCTCTCGACCGTGACCGTCAGGGCCGCCGGATCGACCACGAGGATGCGGTTGAACCCCCGCATGTTCAGCACGACCGCGCCCTCGCGGTAGCTCTGACCTCCCTGGCTGTGCCGGCTGCCGGAGATCGACACCTTGAGCCCTTGTGCCCTCGCCTCGCGCAGCACGGCCTGAAGCTGTTCGACGCTGCGGATCTCCTCGACGCGCGCGACGCGCGCGGGCGCGAGTCGGGCAACGTCCATCGCGAGGAGCGGGTCATCGCTGCGGAGCAGGTCCGCGTAGGAGACGACGAACGTGCTCGCGTAGAGGCCGAGAGCGAGCAGGGCCGCCGCGGCAGCCGCTGCCCAACGCCGCCCCGTAGCACGTGGCTTAGAGTTTCGCTCGCCCATGGGCCTATCCGGCGGCGGATATCATAAAGGAATGTGGTTTGGGAGTGGACGAGCGGCCCTACGCCGCCTCGACGACCATCGCGAACCCCATGCCGCCGGCGGCGCAAACCGTGATCAGTCCTAGCCCCGCGTTCCGGCGCCGCATTTCGTTCAGCAGCGTCATGGTGATCCTGCCGCCCGTGGCCGCGAACGGGTGGCCGATGGCGATCGAGCCGCCCATCACATTGATGCTCTCCAGCGGAGGATGACCAACGGGCTTTGTGCGGCCCAGCTCGCGTTCCGCGAACTCCGCCGATTCCATCGCTTGCAGATTGGAGAGCACCTGCGCGGCGAACGCCTCGTGCATCTCCATGAGGTCGATGTCCTCCATGGTCGCGCCGGCTCGGTCGAGCGCGATCGGGGCGGCGTAGGCCGGGCCCTGGAGCAGCTGGGCGCCGGGGTCCAGCGCGGTGTACGCGTAGCTAACGACGTGACCCAGTGGTTGGTAGCCCAGCGCGCCGGCGGCCTCATCGGACATGAGCAGCAGGGCGGACGCGCCGTCCGTGATGGGCGATGCGCTGCCGGCCGTCACGCTCCCGAATTTCCGGTCGAACACGGGTTTGAGCTGGGCGAGCGCCTCGAGGCTGGTGTCGGTGCGAATGCCGTTGTCGCGGTCTGAGACCTGGTAGTCCGGCGGCACGTACACCGCCGCGATCTCGGTCAGCAGCCGCCCATCCGACGTTCCCTGCGCGGCGAGTCGATGAGAGCGCAAGGCCCATTCATCCTGAGCCTGCCTGCTGATGCGATTCTCCTTCGCCATGCGCTCGGCCGCCTCGCCCATGCTCTCGCCCGTCGTGGGCTCCGCGATCTGCGGCTGTGTGGGCAACAGGTCCCGTGGCCGCAGCCCGCGGAACGCCCCGACGCGGCCCGCCACGGATTTGGCTTTGGCCGCGCGGGTCAGAGACTGCGCGAGCGGGTCGCTCACCGTGATCGGGATGTGTGAGAGCGACTCGGCGCCACCCGCGATGACGACGCGCGCGTATCCCCGCTCGATGAGATCGACCGCGCTCGTGATCGCCTGGTTCGCCGACGCGCACTGGCGTGACACCGTGAAGGCAGGAACGCTCTTGGGCAGCGTTGCGAGTCCTACCTCACGCGCGATGTTCGGGGCGTGCGGATTGTGGACGACGGTCCCGAAGATGAGCTGATCGACCTCGTGCGGGTCGATCTCGCTGCGCGCGATCAGCTCACGAACCGCCAGCTTCCCCAGATCGATGGCGGTCAGATCCTTGAGCGCGGTGCCGGCCTTGCAGAACGGCGTACGCCACCCGGCGACGATAGAGGCTCGCATGGTACTGAGAATGGCTTAGTGCTGCTCCGGGGTCAAACGCGAGGACGGGGGCGCGACGGAGGCCGCGGCGCGTAGCGCGCGCCCCGACTTCCGAGTAAGGTACGACATGCCTGTGGGTCATGATCTCGACACGGGTGTCGAGCTTCTCGCTCCCGCCGGCGAGCATCACGTGCGCTCGCTCGCGGAGCTGTGGGCCGAGGCGTTCCCCCGCGGAAAGTCCGTGCGCGAGCGGGAGCGCGAGATTCGGGAAGGAAACGGCTACGGCGGGCTGGAGTCGTGCTGGGTAGCGGAGCGCGGCGGCCGTGTGATCGCTGCCCTACGCACCTACGCCTTTCAGATGTCGATGCACGGCTCCGTGCTTCCGGTCATGGGCTTGGCAGGCGTCGCCGTCGCGCCGGATCAGCGGCGGCGAGGTGTGGGCCGGCGGATCTGCGTAGAAGCCCTTCGCATCGCACACGCGCGCGGCGATGCGCTGTCCGTCCTCTACCCCGCGCGGGCGTCGTTCTATCAGCCGCTGGGATACGCGCTGGCCGGCGAGCTGCATCGTTACCGCTTCCCCCCGGTGGCGCTGCCGCAGTACGAGGAACGGAGCTGCGTCCGCGCGGCGCTGCGCGTGGATCGGGCCGCGCTCGCGGAGCTGCACAGGCGCGCGGCGATGTCGGTCAACGGCATGCTGCTGCGAACGCCCAGGCTGTGGGCCTTCCTGGATGAGCCGCGCTGGCAGGCGTTCGTGTACGATCCCGGTGGCCGACCGAGCGGGTACGTCGTGGTTGGATCGCGCACACAGACGGCGAGCAGCCGGCCGATCCTTCAGGTCAAGGAATTGATCGCGGACGACGAGGCGGCGTATCGGGGGCTGCTCGGCTGGTTGGCGGCGCAAGCGGACAGGTATCAGAGCATCGTCTACGATGCCCTTCCCGAGGAGCGGCTGTCCGAGCGGATGGCGGACCCGCGAACCCACGGCAGGCGCCCGACTCGCGGACTCTGGTTCGAGACCGCGCGTATTCTCCGGGGGCCGATGCTCCGCATCGTGGACGTCGAGCTTGCGTTTGGCCTGGTCGCCTCGCCCGTGCTCGAAACGTTTGCCGTGTTGGATCCACAGATTCCGGCCAACGAGCGTGTATGGGAGGTCGGCGGCCGGGGTTTGGCGGAGGCGGGCCGCGGGGCGGCAACTGCGCCCGAGCCGTGGCGTGACTCGCAGACGGTGCCGCTTGCCCTCTCCATGGCGGGATTGGCGACCCGCTACCTCAGGTGGCGCCCGAACGCCCGACTCCTCGGCCCCCCGG
>JACQVC010000012.1 GCA_016209995.1 Gemmatimonadota bacterium | reverse complement strand
TGCGCGCGAGCGCAAAGAGATCGCGCAGCGTGGTGAGCGCGGCGCGCAGTGCCTCGTCCGCGCAGTCATCTACAGCCTGCTGGAACGTCTCGAGAACGAGGCGCTCGACGTACGCGTTGGCGAGAGCAATGAGGTGGTCCTGGCACTCGTTCATCGCGACGAATGAATCGAGTCCGTCATCAATGCGGCTCTTGAGCCGCCTCGCGACGGTGCCGAGCAGCCGTTCCTCCCGATAACGCAGTGCGTCGAGCTGGAAGTCGGGAGCGCGCAGGTGTTCCTCATCGCTCTTGCGGGTCACGACCGGGTTCAGTTCCGTGAGCGCGGTCGACGCCCGGCCGGCCAGATGGCGGACCATCCCCCAGGCGCCCAGCTCGCCGACCTGCGTCCGGTATTCCGTGAGCAGTCCCTTGGCCGCGAGCTGGAGCAGAACCGGGTTGGCGCCCTCGAAGGTGGTGAAGACGTCGGCATCGGCGCGCAGTGGGCCGATGCGGTTGAGCGATAGATAACCCTGTCCCCCGCAGGCCTCGCGGCAGCACTGCAGGGTATCGACCGCGAAGCGCGACGTATACGCCTTGTACGCGGCCCCGAGCACCTCGATCTCGCGCGCGTCGTCGTCGGTGTGGTCGACGAGGCGGCGCACGAGGCGTTTCACGGCGAAGTCCAGCGCGTAGGCCGTCGCCAGGTGAGGCATGAGCTTCTGCTGGACGTCGAGGTAGTCGAGGATCGGCAGTTCGGCGCTGCCGGCCGGCCCGAACTGCCGGCGAGCTGCCCCGTAACGCACGCGATCGTGAGGCCGGTCTTCGCGACGCTGAGCGCTGCGGCCGCGATGCTGACTCGACCGGCTACCAGCGCGCCGAGCATCGTGAAGAAGCGACGCGAGGGACTGGCGATCGGACTCGTGTAGGCGCCCTCGGGAGAGACCTGTCCAAAGCGATCGAGAAGATTCTCGCGAGGGATGCGGACCGCGAAGAACGAGATGCGCCCGTTGTCGACGCCGTTGAGCCCGGGTTTCTCGCCGCAATCCTCAATGCGGACGCCGGGCAGCGGTCGGCCGCGATCATCGCGCAGCGGAACGAGGAAGGCGTGGACGCCGTGGGCGGCGCCGTTCACCTCGAGCTGAGCGAACACGACGGCCATGCGCGCGTGCAGCGCGGCGCCCCCGATGTAGTCCTTGCGTGCCGATTCGCTCGGCGTGTCGATAGCGAACTCCTGCCGCCGCGCATCGTAGCGCGCCACGGTCTCGACATCGCGCACGTTGGAGCCATGCCCCGTCTCGGTCATGGCGAAGCAACCGGGGAGCGCGAGCGTGCCCACGTCGCGCAGGTAGCGCTCGTGATGCGGGCCGGTACCGAGCCCGAGAAGGCTGCCACCGAACAGCCCGAACTGGACGCCGAACTTCGTCGTCAGACTGAGGTCGTGGAACGCCAGCGTCTCGAAGACCGTGATGGCTCGCGCGAGATCGCCGGCGCCGCCGTACTCGCGGGGATACGCGAGCGCACCCCAGCCGCGCAGCGCCAGCTGGCGGCACCAGGACCACACGCGCTCGCGGTATTCCGCGCGACCGAGATCGGGATCGTGCCGAAACTCCGGTCCGGAGAGCAGCTCCAGCACCTGGCGGCGCGTCACCCAATGCTCGCCGTCCAGCAGGCGATTCATGGCCTGGACGTCGAGAGTCGGCTCCTGGAGCGGGGTTACCGCTGCGGGAGCCCGTATGCCCGCGTCGTCGAGCAGCGCGCGGGAAGCCTCGTGCCCCGCGAGCCCGAGAGCGTCCTCCAGAGAACGCAGCGCTTCCAGCGCCGCCGGGCGCGGCGTCCCGTCTCGGGCTCCGCCTGCTTTCGCCAGCTCGACGCCCAGCTCGGCCAGCGACAAACGGGCCAGGTCCGGCAGCCCCGTGGCCAGCTGCCGGATGGTGACCAGCACTTGGTTCAGCTCGGCCGCGTCCGGAGGAGCATCGGGGTCGAGCCAGCGAGCGAGCGCCTCCCGAGCTTCCGCCTCCAGCCAGTCCTGGTTCTGCACCAGGTTGCGGATGCGAGCCGCCTCGCCGGGGGTGAGGAAGCGGTCGGCCCACGCCATGTAAACCATGGGGAGCAAGGGGAGGAGGGAGGGTGGCAGCCTCACGCGGACTGGTAGCCTTTCCGGAAAAGTAGCGCGCTGGCCAGGATCGCTAGCGTGATCCAGACCGTTCCCCACAGCAGCGTCGGCACGCCGGTCAGCTCGGCCAGCATGCGTGCGTCCGATATGGCCTCGGGCCGGTCCAGAATATCGCTCTTGATGTCGAGGATCGCGTACAGGCAGCTCGTGAGACCGAGCGCCGTGAGCAGCGCCGAGTTCGCGCCGGGCTTGAGAACACGGCCCGCGGCCACCAGCGCCGCGCCGAAGAGGAACCCGAAGCCGATCCCGAAGAGGCTACGCACATAGAGAGCCGTGAGCACGAGCACCGCGAGGCCGATCGCACCAACCACGATGCTCGCGCGACGGCGCCGTGCCCGCGCGGCCGTGACCAACAACGCGCCCCAGCCCAGACTCCCGAGGTAGCCGGCCGACAGCGTGAGGAAGGCGTTGCCGCCCGGACACACGCAGACGCCGCCCTGGTTGGATGTGAGCAGGATGCGCTGGATGGTGCCGCCCGTCGCCACCGCGACGACGCCGTGGCTGATCTCGTGCAGGAATACGACGAAAACCTTGAGTGGGTATACCACCCAGGTTCCCCAGAGGAACCAGAGCGCCGTGAAGAACGCCACGAACCCGGCCAGGAACCGCAGTCGGCGGCGAGTGAGCGGTTTCATGCGCGTTACGTTGCGTGCCCACACGCCCCGGCTCGGCCGTCAAACACAAAGCGCCTTCCCATGCTGCCACTCAGTCGCTCGGGAAGGCGCCAGCGTAAAGATGCGCGGGGCCTCAGTCGTGGTGCCCCTCGGCGATGGGGTGATAGGGGAGCGACTCGATACGCACTCCCACCAGCCGGAAGCCGATTCGCGCGGTCCACGGGAGGGCCACCACACTCAGGATAGTGGCCGCCGCCACCGCGCCGGCGGCACCCGCGATGCCGGTCAGAACCGCGCGCAGCACGCCCCACAGCGCCAGGTACAAGGCGAACGTAACGATGAGCCCCAACAGCTCACGGGCGCCCTTTGCCTCGATGCGGATCGGTGCGCCGCCGAGGTACAGCGCCGCGAGCGAGAGGAACAAGCCCATGGGAATCAGCCATACGACCATGTGTGCGGTTCCTTCCTGCAGAAATCTGAGATCAAACATTACTCCCTGCCGGCCCAGCACTTCCGATCTGTTGGAGCCGCGTCAATATGCTCTGGCAGCGGTACGTGTCAACCCCGTTGCCGTTAGCATTCAACCGCCGGTGAACGTCACGGGGCCCGCAGCCACAGCCACGCCGCCGCGATGGCGAGCGTGACCAGCGTCACAGGCACGCCCGTCCGCGCATGCTCCGCCCAACCGATTTGCAGACCGAGCCGCTTGGCTTGATCCACCACGATGATGTTCGCGATGCTCCCCACCACGATCAGATTGCCGGCCAGCGTGCTGGCGAGCGCGAGGATCGGACCGGCCAGTGGATGGGACGAGGTCGGGAGCAGCAGCATCACGGCCGGCACGTTCGACACCAGGTTCGACAGCACGACCGTGACGCCGAGCAGCCACGTGGGGTGTGCCAGATCGACGCCGGCGCCACGCAGCCACGTCAGAGCCGCGTCCAGCGCGCCCGACGCCGCCAGCGCGTCGTTCACCACGAAGAGCCCCATGAAGAGGACGAGAAGGTGCCAGTCCACCAGACCCAGAAGCTCCGTGGTAGCCATGCGCCGACTCGTGAGGAGGACTCCCGCTGCGGCCAGTGCGAGAACGTATCTGGGCGCCGGCGTGAGCAGAAACGCGAGCACGAGCCAGGTGAGTACGACTCCGCCTTTCCAGCTCTGCCAGCGGTCGAGGGGCGGCGCCGAGACTTCGGGCACGGGTAGCTTCCGCTCCCAGCGGCCTTGGTAGCGCGCTCGAATCAGCCACCACACCGCGACGAGGCCGAGCGCCGAGGGAACCAGTCCGTCGACCAGGTATCCGGCGAATGAGAGATCGAGCGTCTCGCCGATCAGCATGTTTTGCGGGTTCCCGATCAGCGTCGCAGCGGACCCGACGTTCGCGGCGCATGCCAGCGCCAGGAGGAAGGGCACCGGATCCAATCCGCGGCGCGCACACGCTTCGACGAGGATCGGCGCGACGGCGAGGCAGACGATGTCATTGGCGAGGACCGCGGACAGCCCGCCCGTGGTGGCTACGAGCAGAGCGAGCAGCTTGGCGGGCGTCGCAGCGGCCGTCGCGAGCTTCCGCGTGAGCGCCGTGTAGAAGCCGCCGAGCCGAAACTGCGCGGACACGACCATCAGTCCGAAGAGAAGCGCGAGGGTCGGCACATCTACGGCGCTCCACGCCGCGTCCAGCGTAGAGCGGTTCGTCACCAGCAGGGCGATCGCGCCGAGGAGCGCCACGCCGGTCCGATCCAGGGCGAGCCCGGGAATCTCACCGAGCATCATCCCCAGATACACGAAGCCGAAGATCAGCAGAACCGTGGTGTCCACTGTAGCAGGTAGGGTAAGCGGAGCTCAGCCGTTCATGTCACGTGGCAGATGAAGCACTTGAGGTACGCAGTCTCGAGGCAGTGCGCTGAAACAGGATGGTCCGACGCCTGGCCTCGCCGCTCCAGAAACCGCAGCGCGCGGCCCGTGCGCTCGGCCACGCCGGCCAGCACGAGCGTGAAATCATCGGGCGTCACTCGGCCCGAGCAGCTACACGTGACCAGGATGCCTCCCGGGGCCAGCACCCGGACCGCCAGCTCGTTCAGGCTGCCGTAGCCGCGCAGCGCCTGCTCGAGCCCGCGCCGCGTGCGCGCGAACCGCGGTGGGTCCAGGACCACGAGGTCGAAGCGCTCGCCGCGATCCGCCAGCTGCTCGAGACGTTCGAACGCATTGCCGGTCTCGAAGCGCACGTTCGTGATTCCGTTCAGCTCCGCGTTGCGGCGTGCAATATCGAGTGCCGCTGCGGAGACATCGATCGCCAGTGCCTCGGCCGCGCCCGCTCGGGCCAAGGCGAGGCTAAAGGCTCCTGTGTAGCAGCAGACGTCGAGGATCCGGCGACCGCGCGCGAAGCGCCGAGCCGCGCGCCGGTTCTCGCGCTGGTCGAGGTAGAAGCCCGTTTTCTGACCGGTGCGGACATCTACGTGGAACTGGAGGTCGTCCTCTATGATCGTGACCGGCCCATCCGGCACGTCGCCCCACGCAGGGCTGTCCGCCACGTCGAGTCCCTCGGCTTCGCGCATGCCGCGTTCCGTGCGCAGGTAGACGCCGCGAGGCTGGCACAGCCGCACCAGCTCGTCCATGATCACGTCGCGGCGCTGCGCCAGCGCCAGGCTGGTGAACTGGACGGCCAGGAAGTCGGCGTAACGGTCCGCGATCAGACCGGAGATGCCGTCGCCTTCGCTGAACACGAGGCGGCAGGCCCCGGCGGGATCGCCGAGGCCCAGCACCTCGTGACGCAGGTGGACGGCCGCCGCGATGGCCTGACGCCAGAACTCGTCGGCGAGCCTGCGTTCCGCGTCCCACGAGTAGAGACGCACCCGGATCTGGCTCTTGGAGTTGAACAGACCCCAGGCAATGAAGTCGCCGGCCTCGGTCAGGACAGCCACTTCGTCACCATCGGCAGGGTCGCCATCCAGGCGACGGATCGCGCCCGAGAAGACCCAGGGATGACGGCCGAAGAACGGACGCGCTCGCTCGGACTTGAGGTAGACGCGCGGAGGCTCGGCTGGGAACATGGTAGGCGCGAAGATGCGCGCTCCGCTCCGTTCTTGCCACTCGGGCAGGCCAGCCACAGGTTGTGGCCTGAACCGAAGCGAAGCGGAGGTCAGCGAAGGGGCGAGGTGGTGTCGGCGGTGGGGAGCTACCGTGGAACCACATCCCGTTCCTACTGCGATCCGAATGATTTCACGCCGATCGAGGAGCCGTATATGTCCGTTGACCGTGGATGCGCTCCGCGGGCGATACGCCCCGACAACGCCGCTGCAGGCGCGGGGAAACGCGGACCATCGCGAAGCGCGTACGCAGGGCGCGCCTCCCGCGGCGTCCCCGGCGGTCGCTGCTTGATCCTGGCGGCGGCGCTCATGTCTCAGCTCGCCAGCTCGGACGCTGCGTACGGCCAGAGAGCTTCATCGCCAGGGCGGTTCGAGGTCTTCGAGGCGACGATCCCGCAGCTGCAGGCCGCGCTGGAGAGCGGGCGGGTCACTTCGGTCGATCTGGTGGAGGCCTACCTGACCCGCATCGAGGCGTACGATCGCGGCGGGCCGCTGCTCAACTCGATCATCCGCATCAACCCGAACGCGCGTGCCGAAGCGAGGGCGCTGGACGAAGAGCGGCAGGCCAGCGGCCCGCGCGGCCCGCTGCACGGGATCCCGATCATCCTCAAGGACAACTACGACACCGCGGACATGCCGACGACCGCCAGCTCGCTGGCGCTGGCCGGCCTCATCCCGCCGGACGATGCGTTCCAGGTGCGCAAGTTGCGCGAGGCCGGGGCCGTGATCCTGGCGAAGTCGAACCTGCACGAGCTGGCCATGGGCATCACGAGCATCAGCTCGCTGGGTGGTCAGACGCGCAACCCGTACGATCCGTTGCGCAACCCCGGCGGCTCGAGCGGCGGAACCGGCGCGGCCATCGCCGCCAGCTTCGCGGCGGTCGGTTGGGGCTCCGACACCTGCGGCTCGATCCGCATTCCGTCGGCGCACAACGCGCTGGTCGGACTGCGCCCCACGAAAGGGCTCTCCAGCGTCGCTGGGATCATACCGCTGGCGCACACTCAGGACGTGGGCGGCCCCATGGCGCGCACGATTATGGACCTGGCCATCGCGCTGGATGCCACGATCGGGCCGGATCCCGGGGATCCCGCGACCGCGGCGCTACAGGGCCGCACGCTGCCGCGCTTCGTGGCGGCGCTGGACAGCGGCGCGTTGAGGGGCGCGCGGCTGGGAGTGCTGCGCGAGCTGTTCGATGATCCGCCGGCGGACGAGGAAGTCGCGCGGGTGGTCGGCGCCGCGATCGCGCAGATGGAGGCGCTGGGTGCGGAGGTTGTGAACGTGACGATCCCCGAGCTGCGCGGCCTGCTGTCCGGTGCGAGCGTGATCGACGACGAGGCCAAGGACGATCTGGCTGACTACCTGGCCGGCAACCCCGCCGCGCCGGTCCGCTCGCTGGACGAGATCGTCGAGCGCGGTCTCTTTCACGAAGCGCTCGAGGCGACCTTCCGCCGCAGGGTAAGGA
>JACQVC010000123.1 GCA_016209995.1 Gemmatimonadota bacterium | reverse complement strand
CCTAGCAGGCCGTGGTGAAACTCGACACGGCCTGCTAGAGGGACAAACGAGACGACGAAAAATCTTGATCACATCAGAAAATCCTCGGGTTTTGCAGTAGTCCTTTACGAGAAGGACTCGTCTCGTTTGTCCTTAGCAGCCCGTGAGAGACTTTCGCCACGGGCTGCTAGGGAGCGAAGTGGCTCAGGTCGATAACTGTACACGCGGGGCGCGACGTCGCACGCCTGAGGTGTATCTTCGGGGCCCCGATAGCGTCTCCTGCCTGATACGAGATGACGTAAGTCATGTCGTGTCAGACAGATGACCCGATGGATCCGGCAGGTTCCCGAACCACCTGTAAGTGACGGGGCGGAGCCGTCTCAGGCGGGCTTCCAACCAGACCGGGGCTCTGCCCCGGACCCCTCGCTCGCGTGGGGCCCAGACGCCCCGCGCCGCTCCCTCGCCGGCGCGCGGTGGGCGCGCCTGCGACCGCCGTACGCGCCGTCTGGCGGTCCAACCATCCGCAAGGCTCTTCCTGCCGCTCCTCCACGCGCTGACGCGCGACGTCTGCGCCGAGCTGCGCGTCGGCCGGCGTGGCTTCACGCCGGAGGCGCTCATGCTGATGCGGGCGCTCGCCTGGCGCGGCAATCCGACCGAGCTGCGCCGGGTGCTGGTGCGCGTGTTCACCACCGGGCGGGGCGACGACGTGCAGCTCGAAGAGCTGCTCGGACACGTGCGGATTCAGGGATACACGACGGCGTCGAGGCCCCAGGAAAACCTGAAAGAGGCGCGGCTGCGCTTCGAGCGCGAGTTCATCCAAACCGTGCTCGAGCGGCACGCCTGGCGAATGAGCGAGGCGGCCCGGGCCCTGGGCATCCAGCGCCCGAACTTGTACCGGAAGGCCCGGCGGCTCGGGCTGCTGCGACCTGAGAGGAGCTTATGATCGAACGTCTCGGCCGACCCGGCGGGCGTCGGATGATCCGGATGAGGGTGACACTGATGGCCTCGATGGCACTGGTGGCCGCCGCGCCGGCGGCGGCCCAGATAGACACGGCGCTCCCCTCGACGGCGGCGATTCAACTGGGGTCGCTGTCCCTTTATCCGTCCATCACGATCAAGGACATCGGCATCGATTCCAACGTCTTCAACGACGCTGAAGAGCCCAAGGAGGATTTCAGCTTCACGGTGCGGCCGCAGGTGCAGGCCGCGCTGCGCCTCGGTCCCGCCCGCCTCATCGGGACGGGCGGAGGCAACTTCGTGTACTACCAGAAGTACAAGAATGAGCAGTCGACCGACAGCAGACTCGGCGGCCGCTTCGAGATGCTGTCGACGCGGCTGCTCCCGTTCGCGACGGTGTCGAGAACGCGAAGCCGCGAGCGCACGGGGTTTGAGATCGACGCGCGCGCGCGACGGCTCGATACCGACGTGAGCGTCGGTACCGACTTCGAGATCACGGCGGTCACGTCGCTGACGGCATTCGTCCGCCGCAACAGGCTCGAGTACGATGCGGGTCAGCGGTTTCGTGGCGAGGACCTCGCGGCCGAGCTGAACCGGACGTCCGAGATCGCCGGGGCCGGCGCCAAGTTCGCGCTGACGCCGCTTACGACCCTCATCGTCGCCGTCGAGCTCCAACGCGACCGTTTCGAGGAGTCGAACCTTCGCGATGCCGACGCCCTACGGGTGGCTCCGGCCCTGGAGTTCGCGACCGCGGCCGCCGTGACCGGCCGTATCAGTCTGGGTTACCGTGAATTCCGTCCCCTCCACTCCGGCCTCCCCCGGCGTCGCGATTTCGTGGCGTCGGCGGGTACGACAATTACGGTGCTGGGCCGCACGCTCTTCGATGTGGAAGCGAACCGGGATGTGGTGTACTCTCCGGATGTAACCTCCCCCTACTACCTCGCGGAAGGCGGGCGACTGGTCGTGACCCAGCGGCTCGCCGGTCCGTTTGACGTCATCGGGATTGGCGGCTGGCAGCGCCTGCGGTACCAGACGCTGGGCGGCGCGCCGCTCGACGGGCGCACCGAAACGACGACGACCGTCGGCGGCGGGGTTGGCTTCCGCCTGACCCCAAACCTGAGGGTCGCACTGACGTATGATCTGACCGAACGGAGTTCCAGCGAGCCCGGCGATCGCTCCTACGATCGGCGGCGGATCCTGGGGGCAGTCAATTACGGGTTATAGCCATGCTAGTCACACTTCTTGCGGCGAGTCTGCTCGTGGCCGGCCAGGCGCCCGGTACGACCGCGGACACAGCCAGCTATGTGGTGGGTCCGGAAGATGTCCTGCTGGTGACCGTCTTCAACGAGCCTCAGCTGTCGGGCAAGTTCCGCGTCGAAACCGACGGCCAGTTCAGCTACCCATTTCTCGGGCGCGTCCAGGCGGCTGGCGTCACGGCGGTCGACATCGCCCAGATGCTGAAGACCAAACTGGCCGACGGCTACCTGCGCAATCCGCAGGTGACGGTGGATGTCGATCAGTTCCGAAGCCAGAGCGTCTTTGTCATGGGCGAAGTGCGCTCTCCGGGCAGGTACACGTTGTCGGGACAGGTCACACTCCTCGAAGCGCTTGCGCAGGCCGGATCCACGACGGCCGCGGCCGGCGGGGAGGTGCTGATTCTGCACCCGAGGGAGACGGCCAAGAACATGCCGGCGCAGCCCGGCGACGCCGATGCCGATATCGAGCGGATCAACCTGCGGGACATCGAGAGCGGCAAGCTGTCGCAGAACGTCCCGCTCCACGACGGTGACACGGTGTTCGTGCCCCGGGCCGAGCGGTTCTATGTCACCGGCTTCGTCCGCAACCCGGGGTACTACGTGCTCGAGCCCAACATGACCGTGCTGCAGGCGATCTCGATGGCCGGAGGTGTGACCGAGCGCGGGTCGAACCGCCGCGTCCGGATCACCCGCATCGTGAACAACGAGCGGTCGGAGTTCGACGCCGATCTGACCGACATCGTGCAGCCGGGCGACACCATCAACGTGCGTCAGCGAATCCTCTGAGGGCCCTCCTCGTCCTGTGCGAGTGCTGTTTCTGAATCCTACCGGCCGGATGGGCGGCGCCGAAACGGCGCTGCTCGAGATGTTGGCCGGGCTCCGCGAGTCGCAGCCCACCTGGTCGCTCGAGCTGGTCGCGGCGTCGGAAGGCCCGCTCATCGGCCGGGCCCAGGCGCTCGGGATCACGGTGTACGTGATGCCGTTTCCGCGCCCGCTGGCGGCGGTCGGCGAATGGGGGCGTCGCGGGGGGGTGTGGCCGCGGCTGCGGCTTGCCGCCAGCCTGGTGCGCGCGGCCCGGCCCGCGCGCACCTACGTCCGCCGCCTCGGCCGGCTGTTGCAGGAGCGCGCGCCGGATATCGTGCACACCAACGGGCTCAAGATGCACCTGCTCGGCGCCTGGGCGCGCCCCGACGGCGCCGCCCTGCTCTGGCATCTCCACGACTACGTCAGCCCACGGCCCCTGACGGCGCGTCTGCTCGCTCGCGCCTCGAGGGCCTGCTC
This sequence comes from Gemmatimonadota bacterium, assembly GCA_016209995.1. GTDB lineage: Bacteria > Gemmatimonadota > Gemmatimonadetes > Longimicrobiales > Gaopeijiaceae > JACQVC01. Next base: position 10,573 of record JACQVC010000123.1, on the reverse strand, counting down.
GGCGATCGTGGCCAACTCCGAAAGCGTCGCCGCCGATCTGCGCCGGGTCTTCGGGAACAGTCTGACCATCGAGCCGCTCTGGAACGCGGTGGATCTGCTGCGCTTTTCGCCGATCGGCCCGCGGTACGATCTCGACGATCTGGCGGCGCTGCCCCCGGCCGGCGAGGAGGTCGTTCGGGCCGGCCTGGTAGCCACCTTCGCGCGGTGGAAGGGGCATCGCGTCTTTCTGCAGGCGCTGGCGAACGTGCCGTCATCGGCCGGCGTCCGCGGCTACGTCATCGGCGGGCCCGTGTACGACACGGCCGATAGCCAGGTGTCGCCGGAGGCGCTCGTCGCGGAGGCGGAGGCGCTCGGGCTCGGCGGGCGCGTCGGCTTCACCGGGTTTGTCGAGGATCCGGCGCCGGCGATGCGCGCCCTCGACATCGTCGTGCACGCCAGCACCGACCCGGAGCCCTTTGGCCTGGTCATTGCCGAGGCCATGGCCTGCGGCAAGGCGGTCGTTGCGAGCGAGGCTGGCGGCGCGGCGGAGATTGTGACGCCGGGCGTCAATGCGCTCACGCATCGACCCGGCGACGCGGAGGGACTCGCGCGCGCGATCGCGACGCTCGCCGCCGATCCGGCGCGGCGCCGGCAGCTGGGAGCGGCCGGCCGCTCGACGGCGGAGCGAAGCTTTGCGCGGCGGCGGCTGGCCGCCGATCTCGTCCGGATCTATCGGAGACTTGCCGCCGCCCGCGGCGAGCCGTTCTCACTGCCACACACGGGCCGCCCCGCCTGAACCTGGCTTGCGCACCTCGAACACGCCGGTAGAACCTGGGGACGAGCAGGCCCCGAAACCGGTTCTCGGCTTCGCCCGGCCGGCCGCCAGGGGTGGCGCGCCCCTCACCGCCATGCACGTGCTTCACGTCCACAGCGGCAACTTGTACGGCGGTGTCGAGACGCTCCTCCTGACACTGGCTCGCGAAGGCGAGCACGTACCCGGCATGGTTCAGTCTTTCGCGCTGTGTTTTGACGGCCGTTTACGTGACGAACTGCTCGAGGCCGGGGCGTCCGTGCACCCGTTGCGCCCCGTGCGACTCAGCCGGCCGCACACGGTCTACCGCGCGCGGAAGGCGTTGTCGACGCTGTTGCGCGTCGAGTCGTTCGACGTCGTTGTCTGCCATCAGCCGTGGCCGCTCGTCATTTTCGGACCGGTCGCGCGAGCCGCCGGGCTCCCCCTCGTCCTGTGGGTGCACATGGCGCAGGACGGGCGGCACTGGCTCGATCGCCTGGCCCGTCGCCGGGCGCCGGACTTGGCGATCGTCAACAGCCGCTTCACCGAGCAGCGGCTGGCGACCTGGTGGCGCGACCTGAAGACCGCCTGTCTGTACTATCCGTTCTCGGCGCCGCCGGTCGTGACCGAGGCGATCCGTGTCGCGGTACGGCGCAGCCTGGACACGCCCGCTGACGCCACGGTGATCGTGCAGGTCAGCCGGCTGGAGCCGTGGAAGGGACAACGCGTGGCCGTGGAAGCGCTGGGCCGGCTGAGCGAGGTGCCCGGCTGGATGCTCTGGATCGCGGGCGGGGCCCAGCGTGCGGCCGAGGCACGGTTCCGGAGAGAGCTGGAGCAGAGGGTCGCCGCGCTGAACCTGACCCCCCGCGTGCGATTCCTGGGCGAGCGCCGGGACGTGCCGGCCGTGCTCGCCGCGGCGGACATCTTCTGCCAACCGAACACCGCGCCCGAGCCGTTCGGCCTATCGGCGCTGGAGGCGCTCGCGGCCGGTCTGCCCGTCGTCTGCAGCAACGAGGGGGGCGTGGCCGAGATCGTCGACTCGTCGTGCGGCGTCCAGGCGCCGCCCGGCGACGTCGGGGCGCTCGCGTCGGCACTGCGCACGCTGTTGGATGACCCGGCGCTTCGCTCGCGGCTCGCCGGCGGGGCCCGCCGGCGTCCGGCCGCCCTGTGCGATCCGGGCCGGCAGATGCGATCCCTCGAAACCATCCTGTCGTCTCTGCCGGCGCGAGCCTCCCGGCTCGAGGCGGCCGGGTGATCACGTCGGCGCTCCTCGAGCGGCGGCGTGAGGCCGCCGTGGCCAGCGGAGGCACGAGCGCGCCGGCGATCTACAGGGCGGCCTTGGACCTCGTGCTCGACGCCGGGCTGAGGGGCGAGTTGCTGGAGTTCGGCGCGGGAACGGGGACGCTCGTTCGACAACTCCTCGACGCGGGCTTCGGCGGCCGCATCACGGCGGTAGACATCCTGCCGCGGCCCGCCGGCCTCGCCGCCGCGGTTCGCTGGATTCAGGCGGACCTGCACGAGCCGCTGGCCGTTGCCGGCGAGTCCTTCGATGCGATCGTCTCGACGGAGGTGATCGAGCACCTCGAGAACCCGCGCGCCGTGTTCCGGGAGTTCGGCCGGCTGCTGCGACCGGGAGGCACGCTGATCGTCACGACGCCCAACCAGGAGAGCCTGCGGTCGCTCACTGCGCTGGCGTTGCGCGGTCACTTCGTCGACTTTCTCGACGGCAGCTACCCGGCTCACATCACGGCGCTGGTGCGAAGGGACTTCCAGCGCCTGTGTCAGGAGGCCGGCTTCGAGCCCCCCCGGTTCTCCTACACGAATCACGGGGGCGTCCCCAGGCTTCCCCGGCTTCGCTGGCAGACCGTCAGCGCGGGCCTTCTGCGCGGCCGGCTGTTCAGCGACAACGTGCTGATGCTGGCCCGCAAGGTCCGAGAGGCGCGGTGAGCCGGAAGGCCCCGACGGCGGCGGAGGCCACGCAGTCGGCGCCGGGACCTCTGTCGCGGCCGTTCGAAGACCGGCACCAACGGCCTGGCCGTTCCGCGTCGGGTGAGCCCGGCCGGGGCATGACGGTGGAGCTCCCTCGCCTGCGCATCGCGAACTTCAGCTACGGCCTGCCCGTGGCGGGCCGCAAGCGCGGCGGCATCGAGCGCGCGGCGCACACGCTGGCCGACGGTCTCGCCCGCCGCGGCCATGCCATGGTCGTCTTCACCCATGACCCGAAGCCGGAAGGCGCGGCGTACGAGGTGCGTCCGCTCCCGTGGAAGCCGTTCGTCGAAACCTGGCTGGGCCGGCGCGTGACCATGGGGTATCTGGGCAACGCGCTGGCGCTTCTGCCTGACTACCGGGAGTTCGATGCCATCATCGCGCACGGCGACAGCCTCCTGTTGCCGCTCGCCGGCAAGCCCCTCGTCCGTGTGCTGCACGGCAGCGCGCTCGGTGAAGCCCGCTCGGCCGGATCCCTCGGCCGCTTCCTGCTGCAGTGTGGCGTGTACGGCCAGGAGCTGCTGACGGCGCTGCTGCAGAACGGGGTGGTCGGGGTCAGCGAGAACGCGCGGCGAGACAACCCGTTTGTCGGCCGCGTCATCCCCCACGGCGTGGACGATCGGATCTTCGCGCCCGGCCCGGAAGCACGCACCCCCGAGCCCTCGGTCGTGTTCGTCGGAACGCTCGCCGGGCGCAAGCGGGGCCGGTTTCTGCTCGACGTGTTTTCGCGGCACGTCCGGCCGGCACACCCCTGCGCGTCGCTGGCCGTCGTCGGCGAGCAGGGTCCGGCGATTCCGGGCGTGACCTATTACACCGGCGTCGCCGATCGCGAGCTGGCTGCGCTCTACCGCCGTGCCTGGGTGTACGCGTCGCCGAGCACCTATGAGGGGTTCGGCCTGCCGTACTTGGAGGCGCTCGCGTGCGGAACGCCCGTCGTGGCGACGGCGAATCCGGGAAGCATCGAGGTCCTCGGCAACGGGGAGTACGGCCGGTTGCCCGACGATGGTGATTTCGGGCCGGCGCTGGCCTCGTTGCTCGGCGACGCCCCGGCCCGTGCGGCGCTTGCGGCGCGCGGGCGCGCGCGGGCGCGCGCATTCTCGCTGACCGTCATGCTCGACCGCTACGAAGAGCTGCTCTTCGAGCTCATCGCCATTCATGCACGATCCGTGGCCTCCGCCTGACACCTGGCCGTACCTCGCAACCGAAGACGAGGTGGCGCCGGTCGAGGATCGCCGCTGGGGGTGGATCGAAATCTTCCTCGCGATTCAGCTCCTGTGGGGCGTGCTGCTGTTCGTGCCGGGGATTCAGCCGTTCCGCGTGTACGTTCGCGCCCTCCCGTACGTGTCCAGTCTTGCGGCCTTCGCGTACTACCTCGCCTGGACGACTGGTGAGCGGCTGCACACCAGCAGTCAGTGGCTGATTGCAGTGTTGGCCTTGCTGTCGCTCAACCTGCTGCACGAGGAGACGCACCTGATCGCCGGGATCGCGCAAGCGGTCTTGCAGTTGTCGATCGCCGCGCCGATGTTCTGGGTCGGACGGACGGTCCGCACCGAGGCCCGGCTGCACCGGGTGCTGCTCATCATGTTCTGGGCCAGTTTCGCCAGCGCCGCCGTCGGCGTCCTCCAGGTGTACTACCCCGATCGGTTTCTGCCCCCGGAGTTCAGCGGGCTCGCGCGGCAGCTCAACCCGGCGTACGTCATGGCGCTGAGCTACGTGGGCGCCGACGGGCGGCTCATCATCCGGCCGTCGGGGTTCAGCGATCTGCCGGGGGGCGCCGCGATCGCCGGCCTGTTGACGGTGATAGTGGGCGTGGCGCTGGCGGTGTACGGGCAGCCGTCGCGCCTGCGCCGCATCGTTTACCTCGGGGCGGCGGGGATCGGCATGACGGTTCTCTACCTGACCCAGGTGCGATCCCTCACCATCCTGGCGCCAGTGGCCGTGATGATGTTTGCCGCCGTTCGGCTTCGACAGGGACGGTGGGCGGAGGGTGCGTGGGTGGCGGGCGGCAGCGCTTTGCTCGTGGCCGGCTCGTTTGCCTGGGCCGTGGCCCTGGGCGGCACGTCGCTCGAGGAGCGGTTCTTCGAGTTGTTCGAAACGGGTTTGTTCACCAGCTTTCAGGAAAACCGCGGCCTGTTCCTCGAGTACACGCTCTACGAACTGCTGTTCGAGTTTCCCTTCGGCGCCGGGCTGGGCCGCTGGGGGATGATGCACGTATATTTCAGCGATCCGGCGATGTGGCTGGCGCCGCCGATTCACGTCGAAATCCAGATAACCGGCTGGCTGCTCGACGGCGGCGTGCCGATGTGGATCTGCTACGGGGGCGCGCTGGCGTCCGCCGTCTGGTTCGCGTACCGGACCGCCACCAGGGGCCCGACCGAGAGGATTCAATACTTCGCGACGGTCACGCTCGCCATCCAGGTCATGACGTTCGGGCTGTGCTTCACGGGCCCCGTCTTCAACACGCAGCTTGGTCTCCAGTTCTGGTTGCTCACGGCAGCGCTCGCCGGCACCCTGGGCGGGGTGGAAGAGGGTCAGCTTGACGACCTGGAGCATCAGGACGCTGACGGCCCGCCGGAGGCTGGCGAGCTGTGATGTTCGCGCGTGCCTGGAAGCCGTGGTACGTCTGGCGTCCTCACCAGCTAGTGCTGAGCGTCACCCGCCGGCTCAGTGCCTTGCCGGCCGGCGATCGGGCGTTGCCGGTCGCCTGGGGCGGCGCCATCCTGGCCGATCCCGCCAAGGACGTCGGTCGCAGCATCTGGACGACGGGGATCTTCGATCTGGCCGTCTCCGAGGTTCTCGCGCGGTTGACCGAGCGGGGCGACACGGTCGTCGATGCCGGTGCCAACGTGGGATACATGACGGTGCTCGGGGCGACCGTCGCGGGCCCGTCGGGCCGCGTATTCGCCTTCGAGCCGCATCCGGGCCTGTTTGCGGTCTTGCAGCGGAACGTGGCGGCAGCCGCCGGCGCGGCGTCCTGCGTGCTGAAGAACGCCGCGCTGGGTGCGGCGCCCGGTCGTGCCCGGCTCGTGGTGCCTGCAGGCATGGCGGGCAACGACGGACTCGCCCACATCGATCGCGGCGACGCCGTATCGGGCGAGTCGGTCGACGTCGCCGTGACGACCATCGACGAGACGATTGGCGACGAGTCGATTGGGGTGCTCAAGCTCGACGTCGAGGGATACGAGGCGGAGGTCTTGACGGGCGCCGCCCGCGCGCTCGGGCGGCGCGCCATCAGACACGTGGTGTTCGAGGATCATGACGGGCTCGGCAGCCTGGTCATGCGGAGGCTGGCGTCGGCCGGCTACGCCATTTACGCCATCGGCTGGTCGGTCGGCAGGCTCCGCCTGCGCGACGTTCGGGAGGGCGCGCTGTCGCACGCCTACGAAGCGCCCAGCTATCTGGCGACGTTGCGTCCGGCTGAAGCGCTGCCGCGGTGCGCGAGCGCGGGCTGGCGCGTGCTGCGGCGCCTGACGCCGGTCTCATGAACGTCGCGCATGTGGTGCCGGCGCTCTTCGGTCCCGACGGCGTCGTGGGCGGCGCCGAACGCTACGCGTTCGAGCTGGCCCGCCACATGGCGGCCGAGGTGCCCACCAGGCTGGTGACCTTCGGCGACAATGACCGCGAGACCGAGCTCGGCGCGCTCTCGGTACGCGTGCTCGGGCGGCCGTGGCACGTTCGAGGCCAGCGCGCGAATCCGTTTCACCTCGGGGTCTTTCGCGCCATCGGCGACGCGCGGATCGTTCACTGTCACCAGCAGCACGTGCTCATCACGAGCGCGGTCGCCCTGTGGTGCCGGCTGACCGGCCGGCGCCCGTTCGTGACGGAACTGGGCGGCGGCGGCTGGGATGTGTCGGCCTACGTGTCAACCGATCGCTGGTTCTACGGGCATCTGCACCTGAGCGAGTACAGCCGCCGCGTCTTCGGACACGAGGGCCAGCCCTGGGCGCGCGTGATCTCCGGGGGCGTCGATACCGGGCGGTTCTCTCCCGACCCGTGCGAGCCGAGAAGCCGCACACCGATCTTCGTGGGACGGATGCTCCCGCACAAAGGCCTCGACGACCTCATCGCCGCGCTTCCGTGCCGCATGTCCCTGCGGCTCATCGGCCCGCTTCACGACACGGGCGCCATCGAGGCCCTCAAGGCCAAGGCGGCCGGCAAGGCGGTCACGTTCTGCCACGACCTCGACGATACGGCGCTCGTGACCGAGTATCGGCGGGCCTTGTGCCTGGTGCTGCCGAGCGTGTATCGCACGGCTGGGGGGGCTGACACGCGCGTGCCCGAGCTGCTGGGGCAGACGCTTCTTGAGGCGATGGCCTGCGCGACGCCGGTCATCTGCACGAACGTGGCCAGCATGCCCGAGATCGTCGAGCACGGCGTCACCGGGCTCGTCGTGCCGCCGAACGACCCGGTGACGCTCGGCCGTCGTCTTCAGTGGCTCGCCGATCATCCGGACGCGGCGGCCGAGATGGGCGCCGCCGGCCGGCGCCGCGTGCTCGAGGCGTTCCAGTGGCCGCACGTGGTGCGCCGCTGCCTTGCGGCCTACGCGGGCCGCTGACAGGCCCTGTGGCGGTCTGGCATCTGCTGACACCCGAGTTTGCGCCGCAGGGGGGCGGGGTCGCCGACTATACGCGGCTCGTCGCGCAGGGTCTGGCCGAGGCCGGCGACGAGGTCCACGTGTGGTGTCCGCCCGCGGAACGCGAGAACACCGCCGGGGTCGTCGTGCACCAGACCCTTGGTGCGATTGGGCCTGCCGATCTGCGCCGCGTCGGCCGGGAGCTCGACGCGTTTGCTCCGCCGCGGCATCTGCTGGTGCAGTGGGTGCCGCATGGGTTCGGGTGGCGGGCGATGAACCTGCCGTTGTGCATCTGGCTGTGGTGGCGCGCGCGCGTGCGCGGCGACCTGGTGGACGTCATGGTGCACGAGCCGTACCTCGCTTTCCGGGAGCACCGCTGGCGCCACGCGGCCGTGGCGCTGGTTCATCGGCTCATGACCATCGTGTTGTTGCATGCCGCACGCCGTGTCTGGATCGCCATTCCGGCCTGGGAGACGCGGTGGCGGCCATACGCGCTCGGCCGCCAGGTGCCGTTTGCCTGGCTCCCGGTGCCGAGCAGCCTGCCGAAGTGTCCGCCGTGCGGGGCCGCCGCGGCCGAGGTTCGCGCACGGTATGCCGATCGGGGCCGTCCACTCGTCGGCCACTTCGGGACGTACGGGCCGGCGGTCGCGGCGCTCTTGATGCAGCTCGTTCCGGCGATTCTCGATAGCCGGCTTCAGCCGGCGATCCTGCTTGTGGGGGCCGGAAGCGAGGAGTTCCGGCGGCAGTTGGCCGCGATGCGCCCCGATCTCGGGATGCGCGCGCACGCCGCGGGCCGCCTGCCGCTGGCGGACGTCGCGGCACATCTCGCCGCCTGCGATCTCCTGGTGCAGCCGTACCCAGATGGCATCAGCACGCGCCGCACCAGTGCGATGGCCGGCCTGGCGCTCGGCCGGCCGATGGTGACCACGCGCGGGCCGCTGACCGAACCGCTCTGGCACGAGAGCGGCGCAGTGGTGCTGACCGACGGGGAAGACCCTGTCCGCTTCGTCGCGCACGTGGAAGGGCTGCTCGACCACGAGGTGGAGCGCCAGCGCCTCGGCGCGCGAGCGCGCACGCTGTACGCCGAGCGCTTCGATCTTCGGCACACGATCGCCGCCCTGAGCGCGGGTGACGTGCCGTGACCCTCCACGCCGCGCCCACGCGAACCCGCCGGTTTCTCGGGGGGCTGAGCCTTGGCTACCTGCAGACCGCGCTCGTCGTCCTCGTCAACCTGTGGCTCACGCCGTACCTGCTGCGCCATCTGGGGCAGCACGACTACGGACTGTGGCTGCTCGCCGCACAGGTGCTGCTGTACCTCGGGCTGATGGACCTCGGGGTCGTGGCGCTGCTGCCGCGCGAAGTGGCGTACACGGCCGGGGCAGCCGGCTCCGGCCGGCCCGCGGATCTGCCGGCGCTCGTCGGCCGCGTCACGCGCCTCGTGCTCTGGCAGACGCCGGCCGCGCTGATGGCGGGCCTGGCGGCCTGGTGGCTGATCCCCCTCGAATGGGCGCCGCTGCGCTGGCCGCTGCTGCTGGTCGTGCTGGCGTTTGCCGCGACATTTCCGGTCCGGATCTTCCACGGCGTGCTGCAGGGGCTGCAGGATCTGCCGTACCTGGGGGCCACGCAGCTCGCCGGCTGGACGGCCGGCACCCTCATCACGATCGTTGGCGTCATGGCGGGATTCGGCCTCTACTCGCTGGCCGTCGGCTGGATCGCGAGCCAAGTGCTGTCGGCTGCGCTCGCCTGGCGCCGCCTGCGCGCGCGGTTCCCCGGCGCGGTGCCGGCGCGGCTCCCCCCGCTCACGCGCGCGGCGGTCCGCGAGCAGTTCGGCCGCGGAGTGTGGGTCAGCGTGTCGCAGGTCGCCCAGGCGCTGCTCAACGGAACCGATCTGCTGGTGATCGGCACGCTGCTCGGGCCCGAAGCGGTCGTACCGTACGCGTGCACGGGAAAGCTGGTGATGCTGCTTGGCAACCAGCCGCAGTTGTTCATGCAGATGGCGCTGCCGGCGTTGAGCGAATTGCGTGCGACGGCGCCCCGGGCGCGGCTCTTTGACGTGTCGACGAGCATGACCCAGGTCATGCTGATCGGAAGCGGCGCCGTTGCCGCCGTGGTCCTCGCCGTCAACGAGCCCTTCGTGACGTGGTGGGTGGGCGCGTCGCGGTATGGCGGCACGAGATTGACGCTGCTGTTCACGCTGGGCATGCTGCTGCGACACCTGAGTACGACGGCCGGCTACACGCTGTTCTGCTTCGGCTACGAGCGCCGTCTGGCGCTGACCGCGATCGCCGAGGGGCTGGTGGGGCTGGGTGCGATGCTGGTCCTGGTGCCGATCGTCGGCGTGCCCGGCGCCGCCATCGGGCTGGTGACAGCCACGGCGGTCGTCAGCCTTCCGGGCAATCTCGGCGCGCTGGCGCGGGAGCAGGGGACCTCGCTCCGGGCGTTGCTCGCGCCGCTCCGCCCCTGGTTCCTCCGATTCTGTGGCGTGTGCGCTGGCGTGGCCGCGCTCGTCACCGTCTGGACCGTTTCGGGTCTCTGGCTGTCCGTCGGGGCGGCCGCCGTCGTCGGCGCGGCCTACGCCGCCGTGATGCTGCCCGTGCTGTTCGCGCCGCCTCTCGGGCCCATGGTGCGGCACCAGCTGCAGCCGCTGGCGCCGTTCATGGCCGGCCTGGCCCGTCGCCTGATCCGCGAGCAGCCAGCTCCGTGACGATCGAGAGGGTGCGCGTGACGCCTGTGGCTCCTCAGAAGACGCTGGCCAGGCGGCTCAATCTCGGCTGCGGCCGGAAACCGCTGGCCGGTGCCGTCAACCTGGACGCGAGCGATCGGGTCGGCGCCGACGTCGTGCACGACCTCGACGTGAGGCCCTGGCCGTTTTCCGACGCGCAGTTCGATGAAGTGCACGCGTACGACGTCATCGAACATGTGGCGGATGTCGTCGGCACGCTCGAGGAGATCCATCGGATCTGCCGTCCGGGCGCCGTCGTGCACATCACCGTGCCTCATTTCTCGAGCGCCAACGCGTTCACCGACGTCACGCACCGGCACTGGTTCGGATGGCGCAGCTTCGACACCTTCACCGACGCGAACGAGCTGTCGTACTACAGCACGGCGCGGTTCAGACGCCGGACGACGCGCATCAGTTTCTATGCGTCGCTGCTCAATCGCGTCGCCTTCCGGCTCGCGAACCGGTGGCCGGAGCGGTACGAACGGCGCTGGGCGTGGATGGTTCCGGCCTGGTTCCTCTATTT
>JACQVC010000122.1 GCA_016209995.1 Gemmatimonadota bacterium | reverse complement strand
GGCGAACGCGCGGGCGCGCGTCGATGTCGAGCCGTCACGCTCGCCGAAAAGCAGCCGCTGCAACGTACTCGCGTGGTGGATCACCCCATCGCTGCGAAGCGTCGCCTGAATGGCGCACGTGCCACCCAGAACGTTCGCGTATCCGAAGCGCTCATCCAACCGCCGGAGGTGGGCAATCCCGTTCAGTAGAGGGACGACCGCGCATCCCCCGGCCATGACCGGCATCAAGGCATCCAGCGCGGAATCGAGGTCGTACGCTTTGCAGGTGAGCAGCACCACGTCGTACTCGGGGCGCAGCTCCGCCGCGAGCACGGTTTTGACCGGGATCTGCAGGTCGCCGAGCGGGCTCTCCATGCGAAGGCCATCGCGCTCGAGCTGCTCGCGGCGCCGCGGGCGAACGAGGAACGTGACGTCCGCGCCGCCTTCCGCCAGCCGGCCTCCGAAATAGCCGCCAACGGCGCCGGCGCCGAGGACGAGGAGTTTCAGTCCCGTCCCTCTCGCTGTATCTCCGCCGCCACGCGCTGCACCTCGCCCAGGACCCGCAGCAGGTTGCCGCTCCAGATCTTCGCGATCTGCTCTTCCGTGTAGCCTCGCCGCACCAGCTCGAGCGTCACGCTGAACGTCTCGGCCGCGCCGTCCCAGCCATCGATGCCGCCGCCACCGTCGAAGTCCGAGCTAATCCCCACGTGGTCGATGCCGATGAGCTTAACAACGTGATCGATGTGATTCACCAGATCGCGCACGTTGGCACGTGGGGGCGCCGGATATCTGCGGTCGATGTCGGCCAGGCGACGATCGTACTCGGCTCGTCGCTCGGGGCTCAGCTGTTGTAGCGCCTGCCCGCCGCCACCTCCTCCACGGCCGCCGCCACCACCACCGCCGCCCCCGCCGGCTGGCAAGCCGAATGCTTCCCGCAGCTCCGCCAGTGCCTGCTGCCGCTGGGGAGAGGGCGGAGCAATCTTCAGATAAGAATTGAACGCCACGATCTGTACCACGCCACCGTTTCGCCTCAAGGCGCGCAGCTGTTCATCGTCCAGGTTGCGGCTGTGGTTGGCAAGAGCCCGGGCGGCGGAGTGCGACGCGATCACCGGCGCGCGGGACATCTGCATCGTCTGCAGGTTCGCCTGCTTGGAGGGGTGCGAGATGTCCAGCATGATGCCCCAGCGGTTGGCCTCGGGGACGACCTGACGGCCGAGCGGCGAGAGCCCGTTCCAGCGATAGCCATCGCGCTCGCCGGTGTTGGAGTCGGCAAGCTGGCTGTGTCCGTTGTGCGCCAGCGACAAGTAGCGGATGCCCATGTCGGCGAATTTCTTCACGTTCGCGATGTCCTCGCCGAGCGCGTACCCGTTCTCCATCCCCATGAGGGCGACCTTCTTGCCTTCGGCCTGCAGGCGCCGCACGTCGTCGGCCGTAACCGCCAGACCGATGCGGCTCGGGGCGAGCTCGGTGGTGAGACGGTTGATCGACCGGACTTTCGCAATCGCGGTCTCGTAGGGACGCCGGTAGCCCTCGGGCGTGAAGTCATCCTGCTGGCCCTGGAAGATCGAGAAGAACACCGCGTCGAGACCGCCCTGCTCCATCTTGGGGAGGTCGACCTGAGTGTTGAGCCCGGTCACGTAGTTGGACGGCCCCGGCAGGAAGTTGCCCGGATTGATGTCCACGTGCGTGTCCAGCGTGGTGACGCGCTCGTGGATCGCGCGAGCCCGCTCGACCAGCGCGGCATCGGTACCCGCGGCCTGGGCCATCGCCGACGTGGCAACCCCGACGACCAGTCCGACGGCAATGAGCAGTGTGCGCATACGGCCTCCTTCTCGCTAAACCAACCTCTCTCGCATCGTCGTCCTTCGCTGGCCGGCAACGTACGGAGCGGCGCGCCGTCGCGGCAAGCGCAGGTCGCTCGCATGCAACGCACGTGGTCGATTCCGAAGCTCGGCCGACGGTAATGGTCCAGTTTCGTAACTGGACCATTACCGGGCCGACGCGGCGCTTGCCCGCTCACGAATCCGGTCCTACTCTGAACCGTCAGCCCGACAGGCCGCACCGGACTCCCCCGTCCGTCCGGCGCATAGAGCCAGGGCCAGGTCCGATCTCTCCGGAGGTGTACCATGTTGAATCGGCGCGAGTTTCTTCGTGTCGGCGGCGTGCTCGGGACGAGCGCTCTCACCCTGAAAAGCAACGGTCTCGCCGAAGTCACGGCTGCCTCGGCGGCGGTCGCGGGCCAGACGCCGCAACAGGTCGCGCAGGACGAGTTCTACTGGCGCGAAATCCAGCAGGCGTTCACGCTCGATCGGTCGATCATCAACCTGAACAACGGGAACAGCTGCCCGAGCCCGCGCGTGGTGCACGACGCCTACAAGCGGTACCTCGACTCCTCGAACCAGGCGCCCGTGTATCACCGCGGCCTGCTCGAGCAGAACATCGAGACGGCCCGGCGTCGTCTTGCGGCGGAGTTCGGCGCCGACCCCGAGGAGATCGCGATTACCCGAAACGCGAGCGAGTCGCTCCAGAT
>JACQVC010000136.1 GCA_016209995.1 Gemmatimonadota bacterium | reverse complement strand
TGCCAATATGGTCCATGGCCGGCCTCTCCTCTCTGCGGCGTTGACCGCGTCGATACCCTGTGTGGGGGCAGCTTACGCCCACCACGTCGAGTGAGAGGTCGGCCGCTTCATCCTATCTACGCTCCGGCGGTCGGCGTTGGTGTAATACCCGGACAGCCTCGAAGCCGCCGCCTGGGCCAGTGCACAGTTCGAGCGCCCGGGTGGACGGTCCACGGTGCATCGGCAAAACCCATCGTTTGCACGTTGCTTTTTGCTAGAATGGGCAGCCGGGACGACGGCTGGCGGCGGGCGGCCGGGGCCCGGGCCGCCCGCGGATCCGTCCCGGGCCGGGGGCGCGGGGCTGAGAACGGGTTTTATGTTTCCTAGCGCCGACGATTGCCGTTGACGGGTTCAGCTCGCGCGTGCTATCCGTTTGCCCGCCGGTTCCTGGAGAGGTCCGAATGTTTAGAGCTTGGATGTTCGATCGTTTGCGTGGTGTACCGTCGTCGCGGTGATCCCGGCACGCGGCAGTTCGGTGGAAGACGTGCTTGACGACGCGCCGATGAGACGCGCCGACACGCGGTAGTCGCGGTGCCCCTGCTCGACGTGCGGAACCTCAACGTGGTCTTCCGCGACGGCGCCGCGACCGTGGCCGCGGTGCGGGACGTGAGCTTCGACGTCGAGCGGGGCGAGTGCCTCGGTGTCATCGGGGAGTCGGGTTCTGGAAAGACGACGCTCGTCAAGGCCGTCCTGAGGCTCCTGCCGCGCACCGCGCGATACCTCTCGGGCGAGGTTCTCTTCGCCGGCCACGATCTGTTGAGGCTCCCGCTCGCCGACTTGCGCCGGATCCGGTGGAAACGGCTGGCGATGATGCCGCAGAGCGCGATGAATTCCCTGAACCCGGTGCTCTCGGTCGGCACGCAGCTCGTGGAAGCCATCCGCACCCACGAGCGCACGAGCAGGGCCGAGGCTCGCGCGCGCGCGGCGACGCTCCTGGAGATGGTCGGGCTGCCGGCCAGCCGGCTGGAGGCCTTTCCCCACGAGCTGAGCGGCGGCACGAAGCAGCGGGTGTGCCTGGCCATGGCGATCGCGCTGAACCCGGACCTGTTGATCGCGGACGAGCCGACGACGGCGCTGGACGTGGTCCTCCAGCGGCACATCCTCGACGAGATCCAGGCGATCCGCCGCCAGTTCGGCGTGACGGTGATGCTGATCTCCCACGACATCTCCGTGGTGGCCGAGAACTGCGACCGGGTGCTCGTCATGTACGGCGGCCGCGTCGTGGAGACCGGCCCGACGCGGTCGATTCTCGATCGTCCGCTCCACCCGTACACGATCGGTCTGCGCAACGCTTTTCCGCAGCTCGAGGGCGATCGCCAGGCCATCTCGATACCGGGACAGGCACCGGACCTCCGGCGGCCTCCACTCGAGTGCGTCTTCGCGGCACGCTGCCCGATGGCGGTGGATGCCTGCCGGTCGGCGCAGCCGCCCTCGCGCCAGCTCGGACCCGACCACCGCGCGGCGTGCTGGCGGAGCGACGAGATGGATTCGTTCCGCGTCCTGGCCCAGGACCCCGAGACGTGGATGCACGTCGCGCCCGCCGACGCTGGCGCGGGCGGCACCCGGACGGCACGGCGCTGATCCCTTCGAGCACGACCGGCATTCCGCAGCAACCTCTCCTGGAGCTGGAGCACGTCAGCAAGCACTACCCGGTGCGGCGCGGCCTGCTCGACGATCTCCGCGGTCGGGGCCGCCGGTACGTGAAAGCCGTGGACGGCGTCAGCCTCACCCTCGGCCAGCAGGAGATCCTGGGCATCGCCGGCGAGAGCGGCTCGGGCAAGACGGTCATCAGCGAGATCATGGTGAACCTCCAGGCGCCGACGCGCGGGCGCGTGCTCTTTCTCGGCCGGGACGTCGCGGAGCTCAAGGGACCCGACGTCCGGGCCTTCCGGCGTCAGGCGCAGATGATCTTCCAGGACCCTTACGCCAGCCTGAATCCGCGCTTCACCGTCTATCGCACGCTGGCGGAGCCGCTGGATGTCCATGCGCTCTGCACGGGGAACGAGCGCCTGCCGTATGTCCTCCGCACGCTCGAGGAATGCGGCCTCTGCCCCGGTGAGCGGTACCTCCACCGGTACCCGTTCCAGCTGAGTGGTGGCGAGCGCCAACGAGTGGCCGTGGCGCGGGCGCTCGTCCTCGCGCCGCGATACATCATCGCCGATGAGCCGACGTCCATGCTCGACGTGTCCATCCGGGCTGGGGTGCTGAACCTGCTCAGGCGGCTGGCCGGCGAGCGGCACGTCAGCATTGTCTTGATCAGCCACGACCTCGCCGCACTGAAGGAGATCTGCGCGCGGATCGCCGTGATGTATCTCGGGCGCATTGTGGAGATCGGGCCGGCGACGGCGCTCCTCAGCGAGCCGCTGCATCCATATTCTCGCGGTCTGATCGCGGCGCTGCCCAGGATGGACGGCTCGCGTCCGGCTGACCGCTACGAACTCCGGGGCGAGATCCCCGATCCGACGGCCGTGCCCGCGGGCTGTCGTCTCGCCCCTCGCTGTCATTTTCGCCGTGCGGAGTGCGACACGGAGCCGGAGCTCCAGGACCGGCCCGACGGCCGGCGCGTCGCGTGCCACGGGTGGAGGAACGGGAAGGCGCCGTGGCAGTGACGCAGAGTCGATGACCCGGACAGGATCCGGAAGCTGGCAACCTGCGCAACGCACCGTCGCGACATCATGCGACTCGGCGCAGTCACAGAGATGTCGCGCGGTGCAGAGGGAGGGTGACATGGTCACGCGGCGTCGATGGAGCCGGTTGGTGTGCTCACTCGTTCTCGCCGTGCTGCTGGTCGTCTCTATGTCGACGGTGGGGATGGCCGCCGAGCCCGCAGCTGACCGCCTCGTGCCGGACATTCTCGTCCTAGGTCCGAGCCCGGCCTGGGTGACCCCGCAGAACGAGGCCATGCTGGCCCTGGTGGCGGAGATGGGGAAAGTGGGCCTCAAGACGACGTACGAGGCCCTGCCGAACTGGCCGGCCTTCGTGCGGAGGGCTTCCTCCAAGCCATGGAAATGGGGGATCGCCGCCGGTTCGTTCGCCGGCCGGCCCGCCCGGCTAGACCCTCATGAGTTCCTCACCACCGGGTTGACGCAAGCCTACGCCGGCGAGGGCGGCACGAACTTCGGCGGGTACGCCAATCCGAAGTTCCAGGAGCTCGCCGCACGGCAGGCGGAGATCATGGAGCCCAAGGCGCGCAAGGCACTCGTCTTCGAGGCGCAGAAGCTCGTTGCCGATGATCTCTATTTCCAGTACCAGTACAACGGCCGCTCCTTGATCGGCTACAACCAGCAGGCCTGGGACAATGCCGTGATGACCGCGGGCGGCAACGCGTTCGCCAGCATCACGAACATGGTGTCGATCATCCCGAAGGGGGCGGACCGGACGATCAAGGTCGGGGAGATCTACCGACCCCGTCCACTGAACCCGTTCAACATCCCCTCGGCCCACGAGTACTTCAACCTGCGGCTCGTCTACGACACGCTGGCGGAGCTGAGCCCGGCGGGCGTGCCCGAGCCGTGGCTGGCCAGGAGCTGGAAGATGGTCGACGACACCACCATCGACGTGGAGCTGCGCGAGGCGCACTGGCACGACGGCAAACCCGTGACGGCGGAGGACGTGGCGTTCACGTTCCAGATGTACCAGAAGCATCCGCCCGGCTACATCAAGCCCGGCGTGGATCCGGTGCGGAGCGTCGTCGTGACCGGTCCGCGTTCCGCACGATTCAAGCTGGCGAAGCCGTTCGCGCCCTTCATCCACTTCAGCTTCAGCGGCGTGCTCATCGTGCCCAGGCACGTCTGGGACGGCGTCGTGGAGCGGGAGAAGGTGAAGCAGCCCGACGAGTGGGCCACACCGAACCTCACGGGCAGCGGGCCGTTCAAGGTCGTCAAGGTCGTTCCTGGAGAAGGGTACGTCTACACGGCGAACAAGACCCACTACCTCAAGCCTCCCAGGGCGGACGGCTTGGTATACAAGGGCTTTGCGAACTCCGAGGCCCGGTTCCTCGCCCTCGCCTCCGGGCAGATCGACTTCCACACGATCGCGTTCTACACGCTGACCGCCGACCAGGCCAAGGAGGCGAAGGCCAGCCCGGCACTCAAGGTGGTGGAAGCCCGGGACATCGGCGGCGCCTGGGTGACGTTCAACCTCCGGGAGGGCTCACCGTTTCAGGATTACGCCCTGCGCAGAGCGGTGAGCCACCTCATCGACCGCAAGAAGATCGTGGAGGACTTCGCCCTGGGCCTCGCCGAGCCCGGCTGCTCCGTGATCGCCCCCGCAAACGCGCAGTGGCACAACCCGGCGGTGCGGTGTCCCGAGCATGACCCCGGCAAGGCCCGACAGGTGCTGGTCGACGCCGGCTACCAGTGGGACGGCAAGGGGCGACTCTACTTCCCCGTCAACCACAAGCCCACGCTCTACCCGTCCCTCAAGAGGTGACGGAGACCGTCCCTGTGCCTGGCCGGTGGCGGTACATCGTCCGGCGACTCCTCGAGAACGTGGTGTCGCTGGCGATCGTCGCGGCGCTGATCTTCTTCGCCTTCCGGCTCATCCCGGGGGACCCGGTGGCGGCGTTCGTCGATCCGCTCGCCGACCCGGAGACCAAGCGTGCCCTCATGGTCCGCTTCGGCCTGGACCGGCCGGTGTGGGAGCAGTACGCGCTCTACGTCAAGAACGTCCTCACCGGCGACTTCGGGATCTCGTTCAGCACCAAGCGGCCGGTGTTCATGGACATCGGCCCGCCGTTCACCAACACGTTGATGCTCGTCGTGCCCGTGGCCGTGATCAGCTACGGGCTCGGCTCGCTGCTGGGATTCGTGTTCGGATACGTGGGCGGTCGGTGGGACCTGTACGGCTCCGCGGTGTTTCTCGTCCTGCGCTCCACGCCGCCGTTCTGGGTGGGCCTGCTCCTGATGATGTTCCTTGCGTACCACCTCCAGTGGCTGCCCATCTCCGGCATGCGGTCGAGCTGGACGGCGGAGGGCAGCTTCGTCGAGACGTTCTTCAGCTGGGACTTCGTCCGCCATGCCACGCTGCCGGTCATCAGCGGCGCGATCTACTTCACGGGCCTGCCCCTGCTCGTGGCCCGCGGTTCCATTCGCCAGGTGCTGGGTGAAGACTTCATCGATCTCGCCCGCGCCAAGGGACTGTCGGAGACGGCGCTGCTCTTCCGTCACGCCGCTCGGTGCGCCCTCTTGCCGGTGGTGACCCAGACGTCGCTGTTCCTGGGTTGGGCCATGGGCGGCCTGGTCACCATCGAGCAGGTCTTTTCGTGGCCGGGCCTCGGACGGCTGCTGGTCGCCGCCGCAGCGAGCTCCGACTATCCCGTGGCCATGGCCGCCCTGCTGCTGCTGGCGGTGATCATCATGTCGCTCAACCTGCTCACCGACGTCCTGTACGCCTCTCTCGATCCGCGGACCGCGTCGTGACGATGCCAGCGCTGCGCGTCGCGCTCAAGCTGTCGGGGTCCCGCGAAGGCGGCTGGCTGGCGGACGTCGAGCCGATCGGCCTCGTCGGCATCGCGATGTTCTGCGTGCTGGCGCTGGTCGCGATCCTGGGCCCCTCGCTCGCCCCGTACACGGCCGACGAGATCATTCGCCTTCCGGACGGCAGGGCAGCGCGGCTGCTGCCGCCCGGGCCCGGTCACCCCTTTGGCACCAACGGCTTCGGGCGGGACGTGTTCAGCCAGGTGATCCTCGGCAGTCGCGGGGCGCTCGTGGTCGGCCTCGCCGCGGCCGTGTCTGTCGTGACCGTCGGCATGCTGATGGGGCTGGTCGCAGGGTATTGCCGAGGGATCGCGGACACGATCCTCATGCGGGCGACGGACATCGCCTATGCGTTGCCGCTGGAGCCGGCCGCGATCATCCTGCTGGCCCTTACCCGGCCCACCGTCTGGACGACCACAGCGGCGATCTCCCTTCTGGCCTGGCGGGACGTGGCCCGGGTGATCCGAGCGCAGGTGCTGTCGACGGCGACCCAGCCGTTCATCAAGGCGGCACGCCTGGCGGGAGCCGGCCACCTGCGGATCATGCTCCGGCACATCCTGCCGAACGTGCTGCCGCTGGTGCTGGTGTACCTGCCGGTGTCCATGGGCCGGGCGGTGCTGGCGGAGGCGGCGATCAGCTTCCGCGGCTACGGCGATCCCTCGGTGCTGACGTGGGGTCAGATGCTGCAGCAGGCGTTCATGTCCGGGGCGGCGCGGCAGGCGTGGTGGTGGATCCTCGCCCCCGGGCTCGCGATCAACCTGGCAGTCATCTCGGTGTTCTTCGCCAGTCGCTCGCTCGAGCGAGTCGTCAACCCCCACGTGCGGTGACGAGAGGCGGCAGTCGTTTGGCCACGCGGCTCGAGCGCCTGTTCCAGCCCGGGACGATCGGCACCTTGACGATCAAGAACAGGCTCGTGATGCCGCCCATGGGCACCGGGTACAGCGAGGCCGGCCGGGTCGGGCGGCGCATGATCGCGTATTACGAAGCGCGGGCCAGGGGAGGCGTCGGCCTGATCATCGTCGAAGGGACCGGCGTCGACGTCGAGCTCGGCAAGGTCCTCCCGGAGCAGCCCTGCATCGACGACGACTCGTCGCTCCCCGCGTGGGCCGCTCTCGTTCGCGCCATTCACGGTCACGGCGCCAGGGCGGCGCTCCAGCTCCTGCACGCCGGCGCCGTGGGGACGCCGCTCCGGGCGGGGGCTCCTGCCCTCGCGCCGTCGCCGATCTCCGCGGGAGGCCGGGAAGCGCGAGCGCTCACGGAAGAAGACATCCGTGACGTCGTGTCCAGGTTCGCCCGGGCGGCGCTTCGTGCGAAGCAGGCCGGCTTCGACGCCGTCGAGATTCACGGCGCGCATCGCTACCTGCTCGCGCAGTTTCTCTCCCGCGCGACGAACACGCGCGCCGACGGCTACGGCGGGGCGTTGCCGAACAGGGCGCGGATCTCCGTCGAGGTGGTGGAGGCGGTCAGAGCCGCGGTGGGTCCCGAGTTCCCCGTGCTGTTCCGCCTCAACGGCAAGGTCTTCGGCGCCGGCGGCGGGAGGTCGGTCGAGGAGGCCCGGCAGACGGCCCGCATGGTCGAACAGGCCGGCGCCGATGCGATTCACGTCTCGGGCTGGGGAGTCGACTCCCCAGTCCAGGTCGCCTCGTTGCCGGTCAGGAGGGGCCTCCTCGTCTCCGCGGCGGCCGCCATCAAGCGCTCGGTGCAGGTGCCGGTGATCGCCGTGGGCAGGATCTCACCGCGCATGGGCGAGAGCATCCTGGCGAGCGGCAAGGCGGACTTCATTGCGCTCGGCCGAGCGCTCATCGCCGATCCCGATCTGCCGAACAAGCTGGCCGCCGGGAGAGCCGATGACGACATCAACCCGTGCATCGCGTGCATGGAGTGCCGGGACGACGTGATCGCCGGCGGCGCGCTTCGGTGTGGCGTGAACCCGGTCGTCGGCAAAGAAGAGGAACTCGGCCTGACACCCGCGGAGACGCCGAAGACCGTGCTCGTCGTGGGAGGCGGGCCGGCGGGGCTCGAGGCCGCCCGGGTCGCGGCGCTGCGTGGCCACCGCGTCGAGCTGTGGGAGAAGGAAGACCGGCTGGGAGGCCAACTCCTCGACGCCGTCGTTCCCGCACACAAGGCACGAATCAGGCCGCTGATCCGCCATCTCGCGCGAGAGGTCGAGAAGCTCGGGGTAGACGTCCGAAAGGGCAGGACAGCCACGGCGGCCCTCATTCGACGGACGAAGCCGGATGCGATTGTCCTGGCGACGGGCGTGCGGCCCCGTCGTCCCGAGATTCCCGGCGTCTCCATGGCCAGCGTGATAACGGCCGGGAACGTCCTGCGCGGCACATGCGCCGTCGGCCCGCGAGTGGTGGTCATCGGAGGGGAACTCGTCGGGTGCGAGACGGCGGAGTTCCTGGCACGACGGGGGCACGCCGTCACCATCACGCGGCGAGGCCACGCGATGGCGCTCGGCGTGAACCCCTCGATGCGCACCCTCCTGCTCGCGCGGCTCGCCAGGATGGGCGTGAGGATGATCGCCGGCGTCACGTACGGCGCCGTCACCAGCGCCGGGCTCACGATCACGACGCGCGGCGGGACCACGGAGCTGCTCGAGGCCGACACCATCGTCCTGGCCGTCGGCGCGACAGGCAACCAGGATCTTGCCCGAGCCCTCGCCGGGAGCATCGACGAGATTCACCTCGCGGGTGACTGCATCGAGCCGCGGAATATTCGCGAGGCCATCGCCGATGGCGCGCGGGTCGGCAGGCTGGTGTGACCCTGCGCGCCGTCCAGCATCGTGCGCCATCGTCGGAACGGAAAGGACGTCAAATGAGGCAAGACATCGAGTTCAGGAGCAAAGGGGTGACGTGCCGTGGGTGGCTCTCGACGCCTGACGCGGGTGTCCCACCGTTTCCGTGCGTCGTCATGGGGATGGGGGCCACGTACGTCAAGGAGTTCCCGATCATCAAGGGGCACCTGGAAGCGTTCACGCGCCATGGCCTCGCCGCGATCGTCTTCGACTATCGATACTTCGGGGCGAGCGACGGGGTGCCCCGACAGCATATCGAGCCGTGGGACCAGATTGAGGACATCCGTAACGCCATCAGTCTCGCCGAGACCCTCCCGGACATCGATCCCGAGCGGCTGGGCTACTGGGGTGCCTCCCAGGGGGGCAGTCACGCGTTCATCGTGCCCGCCCTGGATCCACGAGTGAAGTGCTCGGTCTCCGTCGTGGGTGGGGTGGCCGGCGCGGATTATCTCAGGGTGTCCCGGCCCGCGAAGGTGTTCGAACGGCTTCAACAGGTCATCCTGGAGGACCGCCGGAAGAGGTTCAAGGACGAGGCGCAGCGAGGTTATGTGCCCATGGTGTCGCAGGATCCGGAACGGGATCTCATCTATGCCGGATTCGGGCGCCAATCCGGCGAGGGCAACTACGAGCTGTTCATGCATGCCTCGAAGGTCGCCCCGGCATGGGAGAATCGGGTCACCATCGAGAGTTTCGAAAACAAGCTGCGCTACGACCCGACGCCCTTCTTACCGAGTCTGCTCAGTGTTCCTCTCCTGGTCATCGTGCTCGAGGGCGACGCGTTGGTGCCTCCCGAGCAGACCATCGACGCCTACCATCGGGTGCCGTCCCCGAGCAAGAAGCTGCTGGTCGTCCCGTCGGACGGCGGCAAGGTCACGCACGTGACGGTGTACACGAACCCCTCCCACACGGCGATCATCGCCACGGCCGCCGCCGGGTTCCTCGCCGAGCACCTCGTCAAGACGTGAGTCCTGGGGGAGCACCGGGGCCGGGGCGTTCTCGTTCGCGTAGAGTCGCGCCGGGATCGCGGGTCAGGCCGCCTTCGAGCGCGCCCTCGGTCGTCCGAACACTTTCCGGAGCTCGTCCTTGGCGCGCTCGACGCGGCGGCGCTCGTGAACCTCCGCCTCCTCGAGGAGGAGCAGCTCGTCAAGAACGCCGAGATGATGGGATTTCGGCTGCTCGAGGGTGTGTGGGATGTCGTCAACCGTTCACCGATCGTCGCCGAGGTCCGAGGCAGGAGGCTCATGGTCTGCGACTTCGTGAGTCCGAACGGCTCGGGCAAGCCGCTCGACGATGGGTTGGTCGATGAGCTCAACACGATGGCGTGGCGGAAAGGGACGACCGTGTTCGCTCGAGGCAGTGTCGTGCGTCTCGCGCCGCCCCTGTGCATCAGCGTGACCCAGGTCGACGAGTTCGTGTCGGAGGTTGCGGACATCATCCGCGGACCTGGTGTGTTTGCTCGACGTCCCGGCGCACAAGACGGGCGCGCCCTTCACCAAGCGCGTCGATCCGCTCGTCGGCCGAGCGATCGAGACGTGGGAGGCCGTCCGGCCTGTGCAGCCGCTGCGGCTCGATCCGCGGACGGGTGAGCGCGTCCCCTTGCTGTTCTGGCTCCGAGCTCGGCGCGTCGCGCGTGAATACCTCAATCACGCGCTGATCCCGGCCCTCTGCCGCAAGGCGGGCGTGCCCCGCGAGGACGCCCGCGGCCCCATCACGAGCCATCGGGCGCGCTCCACGATCGCGAGCCAACTCTACAACGCCAAGGAGCCGATGACCCTGTTCGAGCTGCAGCCGTGGCTCGGTCATCGCTCGCCGCAGTCGACCCAGCACTACACGCAGATCACGCCGACCGGCCTGGCGCGGGCGTACGCCGACGCGGGCTACTTCGCGCGCAACGTCCGGACCGTCGAGGTGCTGATCGATCGTGAGAGCGTCCAGAACGGCGCGGCCGCGACCGGCACGCCCTGGCAGTACTTCGATCTCGGTCATGGGTACTGCACGTACAACTTCTTCGAGCAGTGCCCCCATCGGATGGCGTGCGCCCGCTGCGACTTCTATGTGCCCAAGCCCTCCACCGGGGCTCAGCTCCTTGAGGCCAAGGCCTCCCTGCAGCGGATGATGCTGACCATCCCGCTGACCGACGACGAGCGGGCGGCGGTCGACGAAGACGCCGACGCCCTCGAGCGCCTCCTCGCCCGGCTGGCGGACACCCCAACGCCAGCCGGCCCGACGCCCGGCGAGATCCAGCCGCCGCCAGGCCCGCTCCTGAGCATCAAACCGCTCCGCCGACCTGAAGGAGGTAGACACGGTGATTCCACAGAATCTAAGCGATGATCGCTGAGCGTGGGTGTCGCCGGGGCGATGTAGTGGAGACCTACTCTCTTGGCGTCGGGCCCCGGTGTGTGGCACCGTGGC
>JACQVC010000114.1 GCA_016209995.1 Gemmatimonadota bacterium | reverse complement strand
GAGTTTCCCCGTTTATCGCTCGGTATTGCGTGGCGCCGCGTTCGTGGATTTCGGGCAGGTGTGGGCCAACGCCGGTGACTCACGCTTTCGTGAGATCGAGGTCGCGCCCGGCTTCGGACTCCGGTACTTCACGCCCATCGGTCCGATCCGCGTAGATGTGGCGTACCGGTCGGCCAACCCTTCGAGCCTGCCGGTCGTCACGACGAAGCTCATACCCCTGGGCCCATGCCCTGCGACCGTTCCGGGCGGCACGGTCGCGACACCCGATGGCACCTGCTGGACGCGGTCCAACGAGCTGGCGCCGCTCGAGCTGCTCAAGCTGTGGCACGAGTCGCGGTCTTTCTTCGATCGGCTGCAGCTCCACTTCGCGATCGGACAGGCATTCTGATGGCCGCGAGGCGTCTCGCCGCTTGGGTGCTCGCCGCCTTCGCGACCGTCGCAGTGGCCGCCCTCGTCGCGGTGGTCGTCCTGACGCGCACGCAGGTCGGGCAGCAGTTCCTGCTACGTCGGGTGCTGTCCCGGCTGGAATCGAGCGTGGACGGACAGCTTGCGGTGCGTGGAATCCACTCGCCGAGCGTACTCGGCGAGGTGACGCTCACCGCTGTCGGCATCCGCGACTCGCGTGGCCGTTCCCTCCTCAGCGCCGACTCCATACGTGCGCGGTACGGTTTCCTGAGTCTGCTGCGTGGCGACTTCGTGATCGACGAAGTCTCGACCTGGGGTGCCGAGGTCAATCTCGAACGGCTGCCCGGCGATCAGGACTGGAACGTGGTCAGAATCTTCGCGCCGCTTCTGGCGCGACCGGCGGCTCCGTCAGGTGCGGACGACCGCCGCATCGTGTTTCGCGACATCCACGTCCACCAGGCCGACCTCACGATACGTATGCCCATGCAGAGCGTCCCCGCCGGGCAACAGGGCTGGAGAGTGGAGTCGGACCCCGAAAGCTCCAGCCCGCTCCGCGTGCTCCGCTTCCAAGAGGTCGAATCGATCGTCGCGGAGCTAGTGGTGAGGGCTCCTGGCCGCTCGCAGCCTCGGCTCCGTATCGCCGAGTTGGCGTTCACGGCTGACGTGTGGCGAGAGCCGTTCCGCGTCGAGCGCATGCGTGGCGATGTCGAGATCGGGGACTCCGCTGTCGTCCTGGACATCGGGGAGCTCAGGCTTTCCGGCACGCGCCTCGCCGGCCGCGGGTCGGTGGCGTGGGGAGCCGGCGCAGGCCCGACCGTGACCCTGGACTTCGAGGCGCCGCAGCTCGACCTCGCGGACCTGCGCTGGATCGATCCCCGTGTGCCCGAAGGCACGGGCGAAGGCGCGGGCCGTATCGAATGGACAGGAGCGGAGTTTCGCCTCCAGGCGCAGCGTACCAACCTCACACTGGGGACGAGCCACGTCGCGGGTGCTTTGGGCGTCGTGGTCGGACGCACGCCGCGATTGGAGAACGTAGCGCTCGATCTGGACCCGTTGGATCTCGCGCTGCTCGATCGGTTTCTCGAACGCCCGGTTCCGCTTCGCGGCGCCCTGCGCGGGCGAATCGAGGCCAACGGTCCGTTCGCGTCCCTGAACGTGACTGCGCGCCTCACCCTGGAAGCAGAGAGCCAGGCTGAGGTCTCGGCCATCGACGGAGCGGGCACGCTCCATCTGGACGGCCCGGTCGGGGTCACGAACCTGGAGGTGGCGCTCGAGCCGCTCGAGCTGGGCATCCTGACGGGGATCACCCCGGCGCTGAGGCTGAGAGGGCCGGCTTCTGCGCGCATCAGCGCCAGCGGTCATCTCGCTGATGGTCTGCGCGTGAGCGCCCTGGTCGCGTATACGCCGGCTGATCTTCCGCCGTCGCGCATCGAGGTGGAGGGCTCGATGCGGCGAGGCGACGGTGCGGAAGGGTTGAGCCTCGACTTGCAGGCGAATGCGCAGCCGCTGTCCTTCACCGCGCTGGCTCCTTTCTACCCAAAGCTCCCTGTGCGCGGGGAGGTGAGGGGCCCGGTTCGCATCCGCGGGGATACGCACGACCTGCAGATCGCCGCCGATCTCCAGACGCCAGCGGGACGCCTTGCCTTCCAGGGCCGCCTCGACGCGCACCAGCCCGACCGCCACTACGTCGTGGATGGATCCGTGCGCGAATTCAGGCTCTCGGAGATCGTTCCGCAGCTGTCCGCTACGATGCTTACAGCATCCTTTCATCTCGACGGCAGCGGGCTCTCGCTGGATTCGCTGCGCGGAACGGCGTCGGCCGTTTTCGGTCGCTCCACCATCGAGGAGGTAGAGGTCGATACGGCACTCGTCGCACTGAGTGCGGAAAACGGCCTGGCCGTCGTGGATACCGCGTTCGCCATCAGCCGTGCGGGGACGCTCTCGGCGAAGGGACGGCTGGCCCTGGCTCAGACCGCTCCAGCGGACGCTGAGCTGCACGTCACGGTAGCGGGTGACTCGCTGGAGAATCTGGATGCGATGCTCTTGGGAGACTCGCTGATCGTCCAGGACACGCTCTCCCGCATCGAACGACGCGCGCTCGAGCTGCAGGGAATTAACCCCGACACGCTGGCGCTCGCTGCGGGCAGCCGCATGGGCGGCCGCTTCCGAGCCGACTTCGTGCTGCGCGGCCACGTGACGAATTTCTCCGCAGACGGCAGCGTCGAGCTCGACCACGTCTACTACGACGAGGAGTCGGCCGGCCGGGTCACGGCCGACTTTGGCGTGCAGGGACTCCCATCCTTCGCTGGACCCGCTGTGGTCACGGTGCGAGCGGATTCTCTGCAGGCCCACGGGCGCAGCTTCAGGCAAGTCCACGCTCGAGTCGAGTTCACTCGCCCGCTGGGAGAATTGGCCCTGACGCTAACCCGCGATGCGGCGGAGGAGCTGCGTCTGACGGGGAATTTCCAGGTGGACTCGACTCGCCTCGGCCTCACTCTGTCCGAGTTCTCCTACGCGTTCGCGGACGGCGCGTGGACACTTGAGCAGCCCGCCACCGTGGTTCGCCAGGAGGACAGTTTCGAAGTACGAGACTTCAGACTGCGGGGTCCCCCCAACACTCCGATGCTGGTCGCCGCGTCGGGCGTCCTGGCTCGTCGTGGCGTCGCCGATTTCCGCGTGGACATCGGGGGACTGCCGCTCGAGAGGGTGGCGCGACTCGCACAGCTCGAGGATCGGAGCATCGCCGGCATCCTCGACCTCGAAATCGATGTGGCTGGCACGGCGAGCGCCCCCGTGATGCGCGCGACCGTCGTGGGCCGAGATCTGCGCTACCAGGACATCAGTCTGTCGGCGCTGGACGGTACGCTCCAATACGAAGGGCGCCGCGTGACGGGCCGTCTCGAGGCCACGAACGAAGGACGCATGGTGTTCGCGGCGCTCGGCACCCTGCCGCTCGACCTTGCGCTTGTGGCCAAGGCGGACCGTACACCGGATGAGCCGGTGGACATCATCCTGCGCGCGGACTCGCTCGCGGTCGCTACGGTCTTGAGCTGGCTTCCCGGGCTCCAAGACGTGAGCGGGGCGCTCACGGGCGAGATCCTGGTAGGCGGTCAACCCGACTCCCTCGCCTACGCCGGCGAGGTGCGGCTAGCCGGAGGGAGCGCCCGCGTCGATGCGCTCGGCGTGAGCTATGCGGATGTCGCGGGCACGTTCCGTCTCACGTCTGACCGGCTACTCCATGTCGATGCGAGCTTGCGTTCCCGAGGGTCGGCCCGAGTCACCGGGACCGTGCGGCTGGATCCCGTCCAGGATCCAGGGTTCGAGCTGACCATGGACCTGGCCGGATTCGAGGCCGTGAACCGTGCCGACATGACCGCGTTGCTCGGCGGTCGCGTGGCACTGGGGGGATCGTATCTGCGCCCGGTCGTCACCGGATCGCTGCAGGTCGAGAGTGGTGTCCTGTTCCTTCAGGAGCTTCAGCGCAGCCGCGGCGTGGTGGATTTGTCGGACCCGTTCCTCGTGAGCGTAGTCGACACTTTGCTCGTTGCCGGACAGTCTCTCATCGCGGAGAGCCAGAATCCGTTCCTGCAGAACCTGCGTGTGGATGTGAATCTCGGCGTCCGCAGCGATAGCTGGCTGCGCAGCCCGGACCTGAACGTCGAGATTCAGGGCGATCTCACCGTCAGCTACGATCGAACGGCCAGAGAGATCGCGTTCGGCGGCGAGCTGCGTGCGGTGCGTGGGTCGTATTCTGTCTTCGGTCGGCAGTTTCGGGTGGCCAGCGGTCTGATCCAGTTCGAAGGCACGCCCGGAGTGAATCCGGACCTCGATATTCAGGCCAGCTACCGGCTGCGCACGACCGAAGGTGAGCCGCTCGTGATCACCGCCACGCTCGGCGGGTCACTCCAGGATCCGCGGCTCACCCTGGCCAGCGATGCGCAGCCGCCCATCTCCGAGTCCGACCTCGTCAGCTACCTCATCTTCGGCCGGCCCACCTACGCCCTGGCCGCCGGCGAGTCTTCCGTTCTTGGACGCACGATCTCCAGGAGCATCATGGAGGCGGCTGCGGGCGCCGCCGTCTCGACCGGGCTGGGCGTGGCCGCGAGCCAGCTCGAGTCGTTCCTCGTCGAGGACATCGGAATCGACTACTTCTCCATCAGACCGACCAGCGACGCGCCGGGCACCGTCGTCGGGAGTCAGGGAGCAAGCCCGCTGGCGGGCACGCAGATCGAGCTGGGACAGTACATCGCGCAGGACGTGTTTCTCGTCTTGCTCTACCGGCTGGGCACGCTCAGCCAGAGCCAGTTTCCCGGTGCCCGCCTGGAGTGGCGCTTCAGCGACTACTGGACGGCGGAGATGTTCGCGGAAGACCGGTTCTCTCGCGAGCCGCTGTCCGGCTTCGGAGAGCTGGGCTTCCGCATGTCGAAGATCTACGGTCTCTTGCTCTATGTGAATTGGGGCTATTAGCACGCGTGAAACGGTGTAGTTTGCTCTATCGTGCGAGAGCGTTGGTTCGGGCACCGTTACGGCTGGGCGGGTGTATAAGGCAGCCGGTTGGGACTAAACCTTTGCAGGTGAAGCCGGAGGGACAATGCAGCAAGTGAGAGTCTTTGTATTGATGGCGGGGCTCACCGCCCTGCTCGTTGTGTTCGGTGGCTACTTCGGCGGCAGCCAGGGCGCCCTGCTTTTCTTCGTCATGGCCGCCGTCATGAACTTCGCCATGTACTGGTGGAGCGACAAAG
>JACQVC010000119.1 GCA_016209995.1 Gemmatimonadota bacterium | reverse complement strand
GCCCAGGTTTCCCCGGGTTATCCCCCTCCCGGAACCAGGTTGCTCACGTGTTCCTCACCCGTCCGCCGCTCGGCTCAGGTCCGAAGACCTGTCCTCGCTCGACTTGCATGTGTTAAGCACGCCGCCAGCGTTCGTCCTGAGCCAGGATCAAACTCTCCAATAGAGAATCTGTATCTAGCTCCAACACAGCACCGGCTCCCTGAGGAGCACGGTGCGTCGCCGTTCGGAAATCTACGTTCGAAACTCACCCGCGAACTCGTCGCGGAACCGGAGGGACGTAGTGCCCCCCGCTGTGAGCCCGTCACACCCCTCAGACCTCAGTTTTCAATCAGCGAAGAAACAAAACGCCGCCAACGAATGCGTCGGCGACGCGGTACGGCTCGGTGCCTTCCGTAGCACCGAGACCATAATGTTACGGGTCGGACACGGCCCTGTCAACCACCTCACGAACGGCGTCAGCGCGGCGCGCGTGGATCGTTCTTCTTTGCGCCGGACCGCGCCTACAAGAGACACGGCGGAAGGGTGAGCGACCGGGATCGAACCGGCGACCTCCAGGGCCACAACCTGGCGCTCTAACCAGCTGAGCTACGCCCACCATGGAGTGGCACTAGCGCGATAACCGGGACGGGCCTCCGAAAACATCAACTCACGCGGCTACACCGCTCACGATGCACGCGCCAGAGCCACTGTGCGAGAAAGCTACACCGCGGGCGACTAGGCGTAAAGCGGGTGGCGCCGGGCTCGATCGGTCAGCGCATCCCGGACGAGATCGGCACGGGGTCGAGCCGAGAGCGGGGGGCCCCCACGCAAACGAACGTTCGCGTGAGGTAAGGGCGCGGGGTCCCATGCCAAGCGGACGTTTGGTGGGATAAGGGCGAGACGGCCAGACACCCTTGACCGCCGTTGGGCGCGGCGACAACGTGCGGGCGATCCGCGTTTCACCGCCACGCTCACAGAATTCAGGGAGCCATGTCGCCGGTCGATCCGCTGAAAGACCTCGAGGTCCTCATCCGCTCGCGCTACGGCCTCATCGGTCTGGAGACCGAGGAAGAGGACCGCGCCGCGACCCTGCTGCGACACCTGGCCGACCGCCTGTCGCTCGCCTTCTTCCTGTGGTCTCGCAGCAAAGGGCTGATGCGGGCAGATCGCGAGAATGCGATCTACAACACGGCGACGCCGGCCGCGGTGCTCGACCACCTGGCGGCCTCGGAGCTTCCAGCCGTCTACCTGCTCGAGGGTTTCGCGAGCTTTCTCACCGATGAGCTGGTCACGGCGAAGCTGAAAGACGTCGCTCGCCGCTTCGAGCAGCGAGACGGCGCGATCGTGGTCACGGGACAGCCGATTGTGTTTCCGGAGCCGCTGCGACCGCGGGTCGCTCTGGTGCGGCTGCCTCCGCCAGGGCCGGGCGAGTTCCGTTCCCTGCTGCTGCGTATCCTGCGCGATTTGAAGGCACGGAATCTCGTTTCTGTGGAGCTGAAGCCGGACGAGCTGCGGGGGCTGATCCAGAACCTGCGCGGCCTCACGCTGATGGAGGCGGAGAAGATCCTCACGAAGCTGATGGTCGAAGACGGCAAGCTCTCGGAGGCCGATCTGCGCAACATCGTGGCTGCCAAGAAGGAGATTGTCGAGCGCGAAGGGCTGCTGGAGTATTACCCGCTGGAGGAAAGCCTGGAAGATGTGGCCGACCTGGCGGGACTCAAGGCGTGGCTGCGGAAGCGGCGGGCGATTCTGGCCGAGCCTGAGCGAGCCGCGGAGTTTGGGCTGGAATTTCCCAAGGGGTTGCTCCTCGTGGGCGTGCCAGGCTGCGGGAAAAGTCTGTGCGCCAAGGCGGTGGCAAGCGAGTGGGGCATCCCGCTGCTCAAGCTCGATCCATCGAGCCTCTATAATAAGTACGTCGGTGAGAGCGAGAAGAACTTCAAGCGGGCCATGGCGATCTCTGAGCGCGTGGCCCCCGTCGTGCTCTGGATCGACGAGATCGAGAAAGCGTTCGCTGCGGCCGGCACGGCCGAAGATGGCGGCCTCTCGCTCCGAATCCTGGGCACGTTCCTCTCCTGGCTGCAGGACCGCAGGGGAGATGTGTTCGTAATGGCCACCGCGAACGATGTGTCGCGGCTGCCGCCCGAGCTGCTGCGCAAGGGGCGCTTCGACGAAATCTTTTTCGTCGATCTGCCGGACGCGGAGACGCGGCGAGCCATCTTCGAGATTCACCTGCGCAAGCGCGGACAGGAGCCCGGCAGCTTCGATCTCTTCAGTTTGGTTGCCGCGACCGAAACGTTTACCGGTGCCGACATCGAGCAAGTGGTGATCTCGGCGCTTTACACGGCCTTCTCGGAAGGAAAAGCTCTCGCGACGGCCGGACTGCTGGAGGAAACGGCGCGCACCAAGCCGCTTTCCGAGACGATGCCGGAACGCATCAGCGCGCTGCGTGCGTGGGCGGAGGGGCGGACGGTGCGGGCGCAGTAGCAGTAGATGTCGTCCATGGCGGTCGTGGCCAGCAAACCACCATCTCACGCGCAGAGCGCGGAGGATGTGAGAAATCAAGGCAACGAGGGAGTCGCGGAGAAATTTGGAATATCTTGAAGTCAGTTCTCCGCGGCCTCTCGCTTAGCTCCGCGGTCTCCACGTGAAACGGTAGCTACCCTTCACGATGCACTCGTCATAGCGGCGAGTCGAAGCGCGCCCGCCAGGATTCGAACCTGGGACCCTCGGCTTAGAAGGCCGACGCTCTATCCAGCTGAGCTACGGGCGCGAGACGGGTCCCGCAAACCTGCGCTAGTGCGGGGTGAGGGACGTGCCGGGAGGTCTAGGTCCTTCCCTTCCCCCGCCCGGCCCGCCGGAAGCTAACCGCGGCCGAGGATGGGCGTCAACGCGCGCAGCGGGCCGGGTAGCACAACAAGCGGGCCAGAGCCCCCGCTGGGAGCCGCGGCCCGTCCAGTTCGCGCGGCGCAACCGCTCAGAACCTAGCTTGCGTTCGGCTGTGCGCGGTGACCGCCATCGCGGACGCCCGTCGCGGAATCGCTGCGGAGCCAGGCGCGTAGGGAAAGTGTCGGCGGGGCAGAGGCGACGAGTGAGGCCTTCTATCCTAACTCGTTGGCTGGACAATTAGATATGTTCGTAGACCTGCACCACCACTTCGCGTCGAAGTCGTGCGCGTGGCGAACCGCGACAGTCCCGACAGACCTGTGCGTGATGATGGTTCAGGGTCGGCAGGAGCCGAGACGCGTGCCCTTCGCTTGGACGGGCTGCACCAGTTCAGGGCTCCGCGCCCGATTCCGGTGACCCGTCATGGGACATGAACCCGATGGTGCCAGCAGTGCAGCATCGGGTACTTCCGTCGGACTGATAGAGAATGATGTGGGGAAACAGGAAGGAGCGCCGCCCCGCGCAGGCTGCGGGGCGGCGCTGTTAGCGAGAGCCCTCAAAACGTCACCGCAATTCCTGCCCGAACGTAGATCAGGTGAGTGAGATCATAGTCCCTGGCCGTCAGCGTCGGGAAGCCCAGCTCCTCGCCGTACCCAATGTTGGCCCGGCGGGCGAACTCGCCGCCATTCCAGAACACGAGATTATCCTCGATCGCAAAGAATGCCCCGAAGCGTCCCGCCTCGTCCAGGCGAGCCTGCCCCTCGGCGCCCGCAGTGATCGCCCAGTGGCTCAGGAAGTCGGTCAGCTCGGGGTTCGTGCGGTCGACGGGGAAGCCTTGCAGCACCCAGGCTGCGCCAAGCGAGACCGATGCCTGAGCAGGGTGGAGAAGCATCAGCGGGTCCTCTGGCGGGAGCCTGAAGCTGACGCCTCCGCGAGTCACGGTCAGAGTCGTACCACCTTCACGCTCGGCCAGGCCCACGCCGTCCGACAGCCTGGTCTGACTCGTCGGGTAACTGGTACGCGTGAATGCTGCGTTCAGGCTCCACGGGCCCCCAATGGGCAATTCCGCAGTGGCGCCAATGGCTACACCGCCCGCCACCTTGGTCTGCATGTCGCTCGTGATGACCTCCCCCTCCACCTGGAGGGTCTGGCGGAAGGAGGCCGTGTAGGGAATCGCGTAGCCGAGGTACGGCGAAACTCTGACGTTCAGGTTGTCGAGCGCCGTCAGGAACTGGGCGCTTGCGAGCGCAGGGGCCGCCATCACGCACGTGAGTGCGATAACCAGGCTTCGTCGCATGGCTTTCGTCTCCTCCAAGGGTGTCCTTAACAGTTGCATCGATCGGGCTTTCAGGTCAACAGAAATTTCCGGTTCTTAGGTCGGAATCAGCAGATCGGAAAGGGTCGTTTCAGGCACGAGCGGAGTTGTGGAAAGCCCCGCAACTTCAAGGCACTCCGTGGCCACCGGCCCACCCGTCGCCGTTCGGAACGGGCCAGGCCGTGGGGAAGTGAAAACAGATGTATCCTTTACTTGAGCGGGGCCGCCGCGCTATATGTG
Organism: Gemmatimonadota bacterium; assembly: GCA_016209995.1. Classification (GTDB taxonomy): domain Bacteria; phylum Gemmatimonadota; class Gemmatimonadetes; order Longimicrobiales; family Gaopeijiaceae; genus JACQVC01. The sequence continues at coordinate 7,406 of JACQVC010000119.1, read as the reverse complement.
GCGACCGCCCGGCAGTTTGTGCCGGCGGAGCCGTCCCGGCCTCCATGAGAAAGGCGGGAGGTGCCCCCATGATTGCGCGACTCGCGATCGCGACCGTGCTAGCGCTGCGATTCGCCGCGCCGCTGTCCGGGCAGTCGGCCGGTGACGGTTTCGCGCAGGATCTTCGTGCGCTGGCCCTGCTGCCGGGCGAGCCGTCCAGACTCGCGGCTGCGGGGATCACACGGGGGGATGAACGTATACTGACACTCGAGAGCCCTGGGGCCAGCGATGGGCCGGAGAAGCGACTCGTCGTGGTGGGCGGACTCGATGGAACGCGCGAGAGCACGGAGGCCGTTCTCGCCGCCGCGCGTTGGTTCAAGACGAGCGCACCGGCGGCGACTCGAAGGGACTGGCGGATCATCGTTCTGCCGTGTGCCTACCCGTCGCGGTGCTCGACGCGAGACGCCGGAGCCGCGAGTCTGCCGGTCGAGGCTGGCCACTTTCCGCCGGAGGATGGCTTCTACAACGACTCGACCGCGCCCGAGTCGCGTTACGTGTGGCGCTGGGTCGCGTTTCAAGCACCGGATCTGGTCTTGGAGGTTCGAGCGGGCGCCGCGGTTACGTGGGAAGTCTCGGAGCTTGCAGCCGGCGTTCGCCTCGCAGGGCCGCGACCGGACGCGGGTTCCCTGGCGGAGGCCGTGTCGATGGGCACCCCGTCGGGCCTGGCGCCGGTGCCCGGTCTCCGAGTCGCGACCCGCGTGGCCGACGCACCGGCCATGCTCAGCGAGCTGCTCGACGCGGCGGCATCGCTCCCGCGATCGCCCCTGCATCAGGCGCTGACGGCTCGGATGAGCCGAACGCCACTCGAGGTGGCCACGCTACTGGCAGGACGTTATCCGGCGTCGGCCATCATGAGCTATATCCCGGCGGTGGCCTGGTCGAATACCTTGCGGCTGGCCAGTCGCCTCGGTGATGCCTCGCTCACGGACAAGGTGCGCAGCCAGATGGCGCCCTTCCTTTCCGGCGAGCGACCGACGATCGCCGAGCCCTACCTGCTCACGAGCCTGGCGGGCCACTTTGCGTTCGTGGACTTTGCGTTGGCTCTAGGAAGCGAGGAGGCCCTGAGGCTGGCTATCGCCGGCGCCGAGTTCATACTTCCGCAGACCGCGAACGAGATCGTCCGGTTCCCCCGCGAATGGACGGACGACATGTTCATGGCCACGAGCGTGCTGGCCCGTGCAGGTGCGCGCACCGGTGACGCGCGTTATGCGGCCGCGGTCGGACGTTTGCTGACCTCGTACGCCGAGCGCCTGCAGCGTGCGGACGGTCTGTTCGTGCATGCGGCGGACGGGCCGCACGCGTGGGGGCGAGGCAATGGGTTCGCGCTCCTTGGGCTGACCGAGGCGCTGACGTATCTGCCGGCCGATTGGGACGAACGGCCGCGCATTCTGCAGATCTATCGCCGTCACGTGGAGGCGCTTGCCCGTCATCAGGCGCCCGACGGGATGTGGCAGCAAGTCGTGGAGGAGCCGGGCAGCTACCGCGAGCTGACCGTGACCGCCATGACTCTCGTGGCCCTGGCACGCGGCGTGCGGCTCGGCTGGCTGGACGACAGCTACCGTTCCGTGATCGAGCGCGGTTGGCGTGGCCTGACGGCACACGTGGCTGCCGATGGCACGCTGGTGGATGTTTGCACGGGCACGGGGGCCGGCGCCACGAAGCGCTACTACCTCGACCGGGCCGCGATCTTCGGCGCCGACGATCGCGGGGGCGCGATGGCGCTGTGGGCGGCCATGGAGATGGCCGACCTGCAGACGTCGCGTTGAGGTAAGGGGAAATCGGGGCGCCCGGATTCGAACCGGGGACCTCCTGCTCCCAAAGCAGGCGCGCTACCGGACTGCGCCACGCCCCGTGGACTCACGCCGCCTCGGCCCATTGGGGTCCGAGGGTTTGCCTGGATCTGCGCCGCGTGCGAGAGAGAAGTTACCGCGACATCGCTGGGCATGTCCACTGCGGGACCGGCCGGTACGCGCTTGCTGCGGGGCCGTCGGCGAGCGAGTATTAAGCACGGGCCCCCGCACGATCGCTGTTGCCGTACGCTTACCCCTTGGAGTCCGAGTCCGATGTCGCTCAGCTTCACCGCGTCCCCCGAGATGAATCTCGGCGTTGAGCTCGAGCTTCAGATCCTGCATCCGGAGACCAAGGATCTGGCGCCCGGTGCGCCGCGCGTGCTCGAGCGGCTGAGCGGCTCACCGTTGCGCGTGAAGCCGGAAATCTTTCAGGGGATGCTGGAGATCAACACGGGCATCTGCGAGAACGCCGGCCAGGTACGCGCCGACTTCGAGGAGACGCTTGCGGTCCTGAGGCTGACCTGCGCCGATCTGGGTCTGGAGCTCGCAGCGGCCGGCTCCCACCCGTTCGCCCGCTATCGCGATCGAGCCGTATATCCGACGGAGCGCTACTGGAGGCTGATCGATCGGCACAGGTGGCTGGCCAGGAGGCGCATGATATTCGGACTCCACGTTCACGTCGGGATGCGCGACGGCGATCACGCCATGGCAATGGTCAACGGAATCCTTCCCTACCTGCCGCACCTGCTGGCGCTGTCGGCGAGCTCTCCGTTCTGGCAGGAAACAGACACGGGTCTGGCCTCCTCGCGCATCACCTTTTACGAGGCGCTGCCGACGGCCGGCACGCCCTGCACCTTCGCTGACTGGGCCGCGTTCGTGCAGGCCTATGACGCGATGGTGGCGGCGAAGGGCATCTCATCAGCCAGCGACATCTGGTGGGACGTCCGTCCGAGCCCGGGCTATGGGACCGTAGAGGTGCGGATCTGCGATGCGCCGCCGACGCTGTCGGAGGTGGTCGCTCTCGCCGGGCTGGTCCACACGCTGTTCGCTTGGTGCGATGAGGCGTATCGAGACGGCCAGGGTTTTCTGCCGCCGCCCTACTGGATGTTGCGAGAGAACAAGTGGCGCGCCTCGCGCTGGGGTGTGGATGCCAGAATCGTGTTGGATGAGAAGGGGCGTACGGGCCTGCTGCGCGACGAGATCGAACGGGTACTCGACGTGCTGGCCCCCACTGCGCGCGCGCTGGGCTGCGCGCAGGACCTGGAGATCGTGAAAACCGTGCTCGCGGTCGGGCCCAGCTACGAGCGGCAGAGACGGATCTTCGAGGAGCAGAGATCACTGCGCCGCGTGGTCGAGGCGCTGATCGAAGAGTTCGCAACGGACATGCTCGGTACGTCGGCGCCCAGTCCGCGAGCCGTGTAACGCAGCGCACAGTGGCGGTCCCGCATTCGGCCCGGCGCCACAGCATGCGGTCACCCGCTGAACTTATGACGCGCGGAGAGGCCAGTGATGAACGGACCCATCCCACTTCAGGATTACGAGGGGTTGTACGTGGTCACCAAAGCGCGGAATGCGTCGGATCTCAGCCCGGAAGACCTTCCGGACATCGACTGGGCGCGCTGTGACCTCATCGAGTTCACCGTCGTCGGCGATACGTGCGTCTTCCTGGTCGGTTCGCGCAAGGAGATCAGGCCGAAAATCGGCCGCTCGGCGATGAGTGGGTGAGTTGGATCAACCCGCTGAGCCGCACTCTCCGCACGGACAGATACTCCGCAGCAACTCATACGAGTAGATGCCCGTCGCGTGACCGTCGCTCCACTGGAAGAGGAGCGCGTAACGGCCGACGTAGTGGATGGCCAGAGGGTACACGTCTGCGGGCACGGTGTCGGGATTCAGGAGCCGACGCCCCGTCATCTCCTCGACGCACCCGGCGCACGGGCAGTGAAGCCGCAGGTATCGCGGCCGGTAGATCGACACGTGTTCGTCGCCCCAGCGGATCCGGAGAGCCGATTCATCCTCGGTGGGCCCGATTTCTAACGGTCGGATTCGCGGGTCGGGCATGCTAGGAGCCGGTCACGTTGTTCGCTCAGGAATCGCCCCACGGCCCGGAAGGCACGACCGCGGTGGCTGCGCGCGTTCTTCTCGGCGGGCGTCATCTCGGCGAACGTCATACCGGCGCGCTGGTCGTAGAACAGTGGATCGTAGCCGAATCCACCGGTTCCGCGAGCGTGGCCGAGGATGAGCCCTTCGGCGGTGCCGTGGAACGTGTGCACGCCGCCGCCCGGGAGCGCGAGGGCGGCCACGCATACGTAGCGTGCGGTCCGCTGCGCAAGGGGCGTGTCGCCCAGGCGCTGGAGTAGACGCTCGTTGTTCAGCCGATCCGCGCTCTCTGGGTCCGGTGCCTGGGCGCTCGCGTACCGTTTCGAGCGAACCCCCGGCTCGCCAGCGAGCGCATCCACGACGAGTCCGGAGTCGTCCGCGATCGTGGGGAGGCCGCTCTTCGCGCCGAAGTGACGCGCCTTGGCGACCGCGTTCTCCTCGAATGTGTCGAATTTCTCGATTTCGTGCTCCTGTGGTTCCTCCGGGACGCCCGCACCCTGCAGATCGATTAGCTCGATGAAGGTAAGGTCCGCGAGGATCTGGCGGATCTCGCCCAGCTTGTGCGGGCTGCGCGTGGCAATGAGGCAGCGCGGTACCACTAACGGGCGCGCAGTGTTTGTTGCTGAGCGGCGACGAGACGGCGGATGCCCGCCAGGGCGAGGTCGATCAGCTCGTCGAGCTGCTCGCGGTGAAAGGGATCGCCTTCGGCCGTGCCCTGCACCTCGACGAGTCGTCCGGAGGCCGTAGCCACGACGTTCATGTCCACGGACGCCGCGGCATCCTCCCGGTAGTCGAGGTCGAGGCGGCACTCGTGGTCGACGATACCGGCGCTGATGGCGGCCACGAGCTCGCGCACGGGATTGGCCGGCAGCTCACCTCGAGACACGAGCCGCGCGCAAGCCGAGGCGAGCGCGACGGCTCCGCCCGTGATGGCCGCCGTGCGTGTGCCGCCATCGGCCTGAAGCACGTCACAGTCCACGATGACGGTGCGTGCCCCCAGCTTCTCGAGATCCGTCACGGCGCGCAGCGAACGGCCGACCAGACGCTGGATCTCCTGGGTTCGCCCTCCGAGCGCGCCGCGTTCGCGCGGTGTCCGCTCGAGCGTGGCCCGCGGGAGCATGGCGTACTCAGCGGTGACCCAGCCGGCGCCGCTGGCCGTGCGCCAGGCCGGTACGCCAAGCTGGAGGGTCGCGGTGCAGAGCACTCGCGTTCGGCCAGCCGTGATGAGGCACGAGCCCTCGGCGAATTCCGCGGCGTCGATCTCGATCGCGAGCGGGCGCAAATCTCCCGGCTTGCGTCCGTCCGGCCTGCCTGTCACGCTCCTCTCCGGATGCGGGCGATGAACTGTGTGGTGGACGCTCCTTCGATGTACGGTATGATCACGACCTCACCGCCGACAGCCTCGACCTCGCGGCGTCCCACGATCTCGCCGGGCTCATAGTCACCGCCCTTCACGAGGACATCCGGCAGCAGGGCGGCGATGAGCTGCTGCGGTGTGTCTTCCGCGAACAGTGTGACGGCATCGACGGCTGCCAGCGCGGCGAGCACATAAGCACGATCCTGCTCCGGCACGACGGGTCGACCCGAGCCCTTGAGGCGGCGCACCGAGGCGTCGGTGTTGAGGCCGACGACCAGGAAGTCGCCGAGAGCGCGGGCCGCCTGGAGATAAGCCACGTGCCCGCGATGGAGCAAATCGAAGCAGCCGTTCGTGAAAACGAGGCGGCCGGCTCGCGGTCGAGCGAAGCGCGCCAGGAGCTGATCTCGGGAGAGGATCTTCTCGTGTGGCGGAGTGGGCGGCGTCATGGGTGATCCGGTGCGGGAGGCGTCAGGGCGCGCACCTCCTCGAGCACGGAGTCGCCGCCGCGAGCGAGGAGCATACGAGCGAGCTCGATGCCCAGGGTTGCGGCGTTCGCGGGGACGCCCGTGCGGTCGCCGCGCACGACTCGCCTGCCATCGGGGCTCGCGATGAGGCCCCAGATGCGGAGGCCTCCCGGATAGGGCAGCGAGAGTGCGCCGACCGGAACCTGGCAGCCGGCCTCCAGCTCATGGAGGAGGGCGCGTTCGGCCGCCACCGCGGCACGTGCTCCGGGATCATCGAGTAGGGCGCCCAGGCGGCTGAATAGGCCATCGTCGTCGCGCGCGAGAACGGCGATCGCCCCCTGCCCCGGCGCCGGCAGCCAGGATGGCGTCTCGAGGTACTCGCCGATACGGGCGGCGTGTCCCAGACGTCTGAGTCCGGCCGCGGCGAGGATAATGGCATCGTAATCGCCGGCATCGACTCGCCGCAGTCGCGTATCGACGTTGCCACGCGCTTCCACGATCTGCAGGTCAGGACGCCACGCGTGGGCGAGCGCTCGCCGGCGCAGCGAACTGGTCCCCACGCGGCTGCCGGCGGGCAGACTCGCCAGCGTAATGCGCGTCCCCTGCCGGCCGACCAGGGCGTCACGTGGATCCTCGCGAGGGGGGACGGCGACGATGCGCAAACCAGCCGCGATCTCCGTTGGCACATCCTTCAGCGAGTGCACGGCCAGATCCACCTCGCCGTTCAGCAGCGCGTGATCGATCTCCTTCGTGAAGACCCCACGATCGCCCAGACTGGGAATCGGCGTATCGCCGGCCCGGTCTCCCGTGGTGCGGATCGTGACGATCTCGATATCGGGATCCGGCTCGTGCGTCGCGAGCTGCGAGCGCACCCACTCCGCCTGTGCCAGAGCCAGCGGCGATCCACGCGTGCCTAAGCGGACAGTTCTCACGTTGCGACCCGGCGGGCAGCAAAATCCCAGAGAGGACCGCGCGGTGCGCGTGGCCAGCTTCGGGGCCCTGCGCCGCGTCCGGGCGACCTGAGCGCGGACTGTTTCTGGAAGGAGACGGGCGAATCGAGAGAAAGGGCCCGTGGTCGGCGCATGAGAACCTTAGGGGTCGTCAGGTAATAACTGCTACATTCGGCCGGCTACAGCCTGGCCTCGGCTCGTATGTTGAAACGCCAGAGCCTGACGTATCCGGGCAGCTCGATGGGGACTTCGTAGGTAGCGAAGATCACGATGCGCTCGCCGCCCTCGCGCTCGATGCTGAGGGCTTTCGCCTCGGACGGCAGCCCCAGCTCATCCGCCTTCGCCTCGAGTCGCCTGCGGATGACCGCGTCCGGCACACTCGGCGCTACGATCACCTGCTGATTGATCTCATCCTTGAACTGGACGTAGCGCCAGTAGGTCTCCCCGATGGGGATCCCGAAGTAGATGCCGGCCGCGATGAAGAGAAGCAGCAGGAGTAGGCCGAGCGCGCTCCCTCCCCTGCGGCTGTCCACTCGATTACCAGTTCGACTGTGCACCGTCGATGATCTTTTGGATGAGGAGACGGAGAGCCTCGTCCCGGCCCCGCTCTTCGGACTCGCTCGCCTCGATGAACTGTCCTTGCGTCGTCACGTTGGAGCCTTCCCAGAGGATGACGTTCTGGCTCAGGTCGATGATCTGCACATCG